>NZ_JAVRHP010000026.1:0-41245 GCF_031846505.1 Autumnicola edwardsiae | reverse complement strand
TTCCTCATTATCCACAAGAGGATGATCTGTAATTTTGAGACCCACAATAAGGATGATACTTGTTATAGTTCCATAAAGCATCGTGACGATAGCTATTAATCCGCCGCCAAGAATAGAAGCCATGCCAAGACTGGTGTAGTAAATGGCGACGTACCAGTTTTCCGGCACCTCTTTACTTTCTATAATGGGCAGGTTCAACATTAAAAAAGTAATGGTGGCCACGATGATAAGAATCGTGTCATATTTTGCGATATGTAATACATTTCTATAGTGTTTTTCAGTTAACCTGGAATTTGCCGATCTGCTGATACTTAGTAATGTTAGCATCAACGCCAAAATTGTAGATGAAGCCAAAATTACTGTATTGCACAACATATTGATTCCTGAAAGCGAGGTGGAGAGTAAATCCATTGCTCTATATCCTGAAACTTCTCCTAAAATAAAAGTTCCGGTACCCATGACTAATGTGGAAACTGCACCTCCTACAATAGCACGTTTAACAATTATATTCATTAACTGGTTCTTTGGATTACAAAATTTTTACTCCGAAGCAAATTACCTTTTTCTTCTCCATATAGGTATAAGATATTGTTAAATGGGATGAACTTCCGGTTCAATTTTAATAATTTGAAGCTAAAATATCCAACTATGTCTAAATTAAATGTTACTCAAAAATTAATAAAAGAGCATCTCCTGGAAGGGGAGATGACCCCGGGGAAAGAAATCGGGATCAAAATAGACCAGGCACTGCTGCAGGATGCTACCGGAACGTTGGTACAGCTCGAGCTGGAGGCCATGGGGTTAAAAAAAGCAAAGACCGAAGTTGCTGTTCAATACGTAGACCACAACCTGTTACAAACAGATTTCAAAAACGCAGATGACCATGCTTTTTTGCTTTCGGCATCACGAAAATTTGGATTATGGTACAGCCGGCCGGGAAATGGAGTAAGCCATCCTGTACACATGGAACGCTTTGGAAAACCCGGTAAAACCATGGTAGGGTCTGACAGTCACACTCCGTCTGCCGGATCTTTGGGTATGCTTGCCATAGGTACCGGAGGACTTGATGTAGCGGCTGCAATAGCCGGGCAACCTTATTTTGTTAAAATGCCACAAGTAATGGGCGTGAAACTAACCGGAAAATTACCGGATTGGGTGAGTGCAAAAGATGTAATTCTTGAAATGTTACGTAGGTATGATGTAAAAGGAGGTGTTGGAAAGGTAATAGAATATTATGGCGAAGGTTTAGACAATTTGAGTGCGATGGACCGGCATGTAATTGCGAATATGGGGGCAGAACTTGGAGCGACTACCACAGTTTTCCCGAGTGACCAGGAGACTAAGCGATTTTTAAGATCACAACATCGTGAAGAAGACTGGAGAGAATTGTTGCCAGATGAAGGTTGCGAATACGATTTGCACGATGAAATTGTACTAGACGATCTCGTGCCGTTAATTGCGCTGCCAACAAGTCCCGGTAATGTTGTGCCGGTAAGCGAGGTAGCAGGAAAAGAAATTGGCCAGGTGGTGATAGGATCATCGGCCAACCCGGGAATCCGTGACTTCTGGGTTGCAGGTGCGATTGTGAAAGACAAGAGCGTGGTAGACTATGTATCGTTTGATATTAATCCGACTTCACGTCAGGTAATTCAGAATTTAATAGACAACAAGGCCTTTGCCAATCTTATCACGGCAGGGGCAAGGTTTCACCAGTCGGGTTGCATGGGCTGTATAGGAATGGGGCAGGCGCCGGCTTCAGGAACTATCAGTTTAAGAACGATGCCGCGTAACTTCCCTAGTAGATCGGGAACCGAGGATGATCAGGTGCATTTATGTAGTCCCGAGACAGCTGCAGCTTCAGCCTTAACAGGAAAAATTACAGATCCGCGGGATATGGAAAAACTCTTCGGAATGACTTATCCAAAGTATGAACAACCCGATAAAGAAATTATTAATACAGATATGCTCGTACCGCCGGCAGAAGATGGCGAAAAAGTGGAACTGAAAAAAGGTCCGAATATTAAAACTCTTCCTGAAATCGAACCACTTGTGGATAGTGCAGATGTACCGGTTTTACTTAAGATGGGAGATAATATTTCTACAGATGAGATTTTACGGGCAGGAGCCGAAGTATTGCCATTTAGAAGTAACCTTCCCGAAATAAGTAAATTCTCCTATTCGGTTATTGATAAGACTTTTTACGATAGGGCACAGGAGGCAAAAGGAGATTTTGGCGGTCATATTGTAGTGGCTAAAGACAACTATGCACAGGGATCGAGTAGGGAACATGCCGCCCTGGCTCCAAAATACCTTGGGCAGGTAGCCGTTATCGCAAATTCTTACGCGAGGATAGCCTGGCAGAATCTTGTGAACTTCGGAATTTTACCACTGGAATTTATTGATATTGCCGACTATGATAAAATTGAGCAGGGCGACCTTATCAGCTTTAAAAATCTTCGCGAAGATGTAAAGAACAACAGAAACATAAAAGTTCGTGTACAAAAAGCCGATAAAGGAATCGAACCTATTGAATTTGACGCTAAGCACAGTATGAGTGAGCGGCAAATTGAGATCCTTTTAAAAGGAGGAATTATAAACGAATTCAAGTCCAGGTTGAGCAATGAAGAAGTACATTCTGTAGACAAGAATACGGTTACAGGTAATGAGCGGCAACAAATTAAATAAAGTTGTTTAACTATAAAAAAGCCCCTTCAGTTAATTTCTGAAGGGGCTTTTTATATCTTTTAAAGATAGATTCCTAATGGGTTTTCATCTTAGCTTTTAGCTTTTCCAACTGCTTTTCAACATCACGTACAGATTCTGCTGCGGCAGCTTCATAAGATTCTTCATTGGATTGCGCAAAGATCTGCGGCCCGGGAACACTTACCTTTATATTACAAACATGACCTTTAGGATCCTGATTCTCATGTTTCTTAAAATGCACTTCAGCACGAACAATAAAGTCGTACTTCCTTTCCAGTTTATCCAGTTTATTTTGGGTATATTCTTCCAAAGATTCACTCTTTTGGATACCCACATATTCAAATACAGTTTCCATAAATTCTAATTTTTATTTAAATACAAGAAAATTAAATTCAATTAGCCGTCCAAGCTAATTATAGGTTTCTTTTGAAAGATTTATGATTGCTTTAAAGGAAATAATTTAATCGTTTATCTGCGGAAGAAGATTTAAAAAGACGCAGGACCGCTGAGCTGAAAGAGCCAGGAACCAAGACAAACATTAAAAATTTAAGAATAGTATTTTTAACTGTCGCTTTAGCGGGAAAAGACTAACTGAAGACCGTCTTAGAGTACGATAATTGCCATTTTCAGGATATAGTTTAAAATTAGATCTAAGCTGGAGAAAAGTTGGTTTTATTTCTTCGGAAAAAATTCAGTAAATGCTGAAATATTTGACCAGGAGCAACAAACGATCCTGTTTAACCTAATTTTTTAGTTGAAAACTGGTGTTTTCCCTGAATTTTGATAGTAAATGAAGATTTTGTATCGAATTTCACCTCTATTGAATCAATAATAATAGAATAAACACTCAAGTACTAAACCTGGGATTAAAAACGTCAATTTTCGACCTCCATGCAGAAAGAAAACCAGAAGGATTCTAATTTCTTTTTAAGAAAGAAATTCGTAGCTTCCCAATAGCATAGAAAAATAATACAAATGAAGAAAATAGCCTTATTTCGCTATCTGCTGCTTATCATGTGCGTTACTTTAATATCCTGTGGAGGAAGCAGGAACCAGATATCAGACTCCGATTTAAAAGCTTATGAGAAGCTGCAGGAACTGGTAAACAGTCGCGGATTTGAAATTGAGAACCAGTGGGCGCTTCCGTTGCTTGGAGGTAGGGTAAACTTAATTGGGAATACCAATTTTATTCGATTTAAAGGAGACAGTGTGAATATTTTTCTTCCGTATTTTGGCGTAAGGCAGTCTGGTGGCGGTTATGGTGAAGGTGGAGGAATAGAATATGAAGGACCTACAAAAAATCTCGAGATAATAGAAAACCGCAACAATCAAAATATAAGAATACAATTTGAAGGTAGTGCAGGAACAGAAAGTTTAAAGTTTTATTTAAAACTTTATCCAAATGGAAATGCTGAAACTTCAGTTAACAGTTCTCAGCGCGATGCGATAAGTTACCGTGGTAATGTAGATCCTCTTAAAGAAAATGAATAAAAGTGAAAAATTCTCGTGTTGACTTGACATGCTTCTGAATTCTGATCCGGTTAAAATTGTTAATTCAGTAAACGCGCAGAGTATTTTTTATTAACAGAATATATAAAGATTTTTCAAACCTTAAGATTTATATGAAGAGGGAGGGAATATAAGAGATCGTCATCTTTGAGAAGTAAAATATTCTATTTTACATAATATAAATTATAGTTCAGTTATACCATTAGGAGAATTTAAGCTGTATATTTATTTACAACGGTATTTTTATAAATGACCTGGCTAATTCTAAACAACCCATTCCTTTGCAGCTGCTTTTTCTTCAGAAGTAAAAGCTTTTAACTTTATTCCCGGAATCATTTTATAAGAAGCTTCGGCCATGTTTCGCATCCAGGACTCGTCTGTTACCAGGGCGATCTTATCAACTTTATCAGCAAGTCCTTTTAAATTGTTGATCGCAAATTTTGCATCTTCCCAAACAGCTGATCCCTCAACCTCTCCAATACCGGAAATTTCCATATAAATATTCATCTCGTTTCGGGACTTAAGCTCCGGAAGAAATTGCACCATTGATTGCTTGAAAGCTTTTTCGTCAAAATCTCCTTCCCATCTAAATCCAACGGCATGTTCGTTTCCTAAATCTATTTTGTGTAGCATATCTTTTCTTTTTTCTGATTCAACTTTAAGTTAACCAGTAAATAAGACTATAGCAAAAACTTAGCTTTTCTTTAGTACAGATCAAAATTAAAAGGGTTCTATTTTACATAATATTATAGAATGCGGAGACCTCTTTGTTTTCTTTTAAAAATTCATCCCTTTTCATCTATCAATTCCAAACGGTTCCCCAAATCCGCTCCTATATATTTTTTTACTTTTTCCCTCTTTTACTTTTTACTTTAAAACAACAAACTTTAAACCTTAAACTTTATTTCCAACTTTCGAACTATTGAAATTAACACCTCCACTGCCCTATCTATAGTTTCTATTTTTGTTCGGAAAGAAAGTACAGCGAGCCGTATTACGAATTTCCCGTCTATTAATGTGGAACTCAGGAAAACCGTACCGTCCTCATGGATTTCTTTCAGCACTTTTTTATTGAATTCATCCTCATTTTCATCCCGAGGCCACCAGAAGTATGTTACCGAAAGGTCAGGTTCCGGGCCTACCTTAAATCCTGAATCCAGCATTTTTTCTCTGAAGTAGCGGGTAAGCAGTAATTTTTCTTCCAGGCAGGCTGTAAAAGGTGCTATTCCGTGCAATTGCAGTGGCAACCATAATCGTAACGCACGAAAATGTTTGGTAAGCTCAGGAGAAACATCTGCGGGATCTACCCGGCTCACTTCTGTATGGGCGTCCTGCATATAATTGGCACTGTGGTGATGGGAATGGAAAACGGCCTCTTTATCTTTTACAAGAACAGCACCAAGTCCGAATGGCAGGAAAAGTCCTTTATGAGGATCCACAGCAAGTGAATCTGCCATTTCGATGCCCTCAAACAGTTTTTTCCGTTGTTCTGTGAGGATAAAAAATCCGCCGTAAGCAGCGTCAATATGATACCACAATTTATTCTGGTTAGCGATTTCGCCCAGCTCTTTTAGTGGATCTACGGCACCAGTATCTGTAGTTCCTCCTGAAGCAATCAGCAGAAAAGGTTCCAGTCCGTTTTCTTTATCCTGCTGAAGTTTTTCTGAAAAATCCTCCGGAATTATTTTTGAGTTCGAATCCAACTGAAGGTGACGGATGATAATATCTTCAAGACCAATAATCCTCAGGGCTTTTAAGCAGCTATGGTGCAACTGCGGACTAAGATACACCACGCTTTTTTCGATTTTCGCACCTTTAATTTTGTGCTTGTCCCGCGCTGAAGTCAAACCAATCATATTGGCAATAGAACCACCTGAGGTAAGGTTTCCAATGGCAGATTCAGGAAACCCGAAGAGGGATTTCATCCAGTTCAGCAATTCGTGCTCCATAGCCACAGCTCCGGGCGATGCAAATGAGAGTCCGGCGTATTCGTTTGTAATATCCACAAGATAATCTGCCAGTGCCGAAGTATAAATTCCGCCACCGGGAATATATCCCAGATGACCTCCGGAAGCAGGATGAATTCCTTTTGCCGCAACTTCAGAATTATAAATTTCGAGAATTTTCTTCAGCGGTTTTACTTCAGAAGTAATGGAAAAAACCTCTTTTTTGGCCTTTTCTGGAGAATAAGCTTTTGTAGAGGGCAAATTGTTCAGAAAAGTATTGGCATATTGCTGTACTTCTTTAAATATCCCGTCACGTTGAGCTTCAGAAGGTTCCAACGCACTTGAAATCTTGCTCAGTGCCAGAATTTGCTTTTTTAAATCGTCCATCAGGAGTTATTTTCAGTACAAAAATAGCGAAAATAAGAGCAGTGTCTAAAATGCCAATTATCGTACTATTGCGCCAATGATTAGGAATTTCTTTGGAAGCAGCTATCTTCTAAATCTCGAAAACTGGCATTTTAAAGGATTATCAAAATCAGGACTTTTTTGTACTATGGTAGTTTTCCTGCACTATCAAAACTTTAATCAGAAAGGTTGAGTCTTGCCCGTTTTTTACCGGGTTCGTTTGATTTTATATCAAGGATAACAGAAAAAATAGTTCCTTCTTCTTCATTACTTATTAATTCTACGTGACCACCATGAGCTTCGGCCCCCATTTTTACAAAAGTTAGTCCCATGCCCCAACTTTGCAATTGTCCGGAAGCTTCCTTATCTGTCCGGCTTAAAAAATCGAAAATAATTTTCTTGTTTCCTGAGGCAATTGGATCTCCAAAATTGTGGACACTAAGCTTTAGTTTTCCCTCATGTTTCTTGAGTATAATTCTTATAGGTTTGTCCTGTGCCCCGTATTTTATGGCGTTGGTAATCAGGTTTTCCAGGATTCTTCTAACTGCAGTTCCGTCGTAAACGCCGGTAATTTCATCCTCATCACATTCAAGAACAATCTCGTTAGCATAAATACGAGCTGCCTCGCCGTACACGCTTTTCAACTCCTCAACAATATTACCTTTCTGAAAATTAAGTGTCACCCCCTCCCCAGCTTTTACACTAATGGCATCCAGCAAACCCTCCATTAAATCGATAGACCTTTTAAGACTTTCCCTGGTCGTTTTTTTAAGTTTATTGAATTTTTCTTCCCCATCGGCATAATTCATAATATCAATTGCAAAATAAGCTGCAGAGATAGGGTTTCTAATGTCGTGGGCAAGGGTTCCTACCAGTTTTTCACGCATTTCCTGGATAGAATCTGTAAAGGAGCTTGCAGAATGGCTCATGGAGGTTTCCAGGATATAAGTAAGCAAGACGCTAATATCTTCGCTATGTAAGTCTTTGGATATTAAGAGCTCTGTTAGGGCCTGGTTAAGAACAATGTATTCCCTTATAATTTGCTTGACCGTATAATGGGAAGACGTAGCGCGGTGCCTCCCATGGTCTATGCTTTTTTTTACAATTTCAGAACAATTCTCCTCCTTTAGAAAATTTTTCTTGCCCTCGTTCCTTTTCAGTACCGTGGAAATGTCCTCCAGAAGATTGGGCAGAAGGTTACGCAAAACCATGGAATTTGTAGTTTCGGAAGCCGATATCTCTTTATTGACTTTTTCTTCCCATAAATCTATTATATCGTGTGTATGCTCTTCAATATATTTTGCTGCTGCTTTCATCCCTTTAAAGTAAGTTAAATTAAGTGTTATAAAAAACTCGAACAATACTATCTTTTACAGCGTAATTTCTTCGGAAGCCAATTTTTCTATAGCAGGCCGATAATTGCCATTTTGGAATTATCGCCCCTACTCCACCTTAAATATTAAAATCTAAAGCTATTCCCGTAATTCTTTTGAAAATTGCTGCAAAAGCAGCTTCAATTTAGGCTCGATATAGGTTTTACAGAAGGGTTTTTCGGGATTTTTGAGATAATAATCTCTTATTTCTTCCCTGGAAGGCTCAAAAACTCCAAAAGGATAAACTTTGGTGATGATTGTTTCAGAAAAATCAGCTTGTAAGGCCATTAGGGATTTTTCAGCTTCGGCTTTTTGCTGAAAATTGAAATAATAGATGGCCGACCTGTATTTGGACCTCATGCTGTGGTTGGAAGTGCTGTTGTGAGTGTACAAATGAACTTCAATTAAGCGCTTCAATGGAATTTCTTCAGAAATAAAATGGACAATAACCGCTTCTGAAAACGCGGAATGCTCCTCTGTTGACGCTACGTAACCCTGTTCAACCTTTTCCACTCCCTTTAAAGCCTGAAAAACGGCTTCTGTACACCAGTGGCACCCACCACCCAGAGCAATTTTAGAATCTGCCGCCATAAATAATTTCCAGAATTTTCAGTACATTTTAAACCCGGCTAATACGTACCTTTTTCTTTTTAAGCCGTGTATTATTTAACTCCCGGACCAGTTTTTCGGCTTTTGAGGGTGGTACAGAAACAAAAGCGCAATCCTGTTTCAGCTCAATAACTCCCAATTCTTCTTTGGCGAGATTTCCCTGTTTCAGAAAAAGTCCCGCAATATCACCTTTTGAAATTTTATCTTTTCTCCCTCCTGAAATAAATAAAGTAGTCCACTTTAGTTGCTTTGGCTTTGGAGTTTGGACTTTACTTTCCACATTCTTCGTGTAACTGTCCGGCGTAACATATTCAGGCAGACTTTCTTTTTCATATTGAAGTACATAGGCAGTCCCTTCGCCGTGCATCCTGGCAGTTCTTCCGTTTCTATGGGTAAATTCTTCTTTCCTATGCGGAAGTTGATAATGGATAATAAATTTGATCTCCGGAATATCTATTCCCCGCGCCGCAAGATCTGTGGCGATAATGAGACGGTGCGTTCCATTCCTGAATTTTATAAGCGCTCTCTCCCGGTCCTTTTGCTCCATTCCTCCGGAAAAGCATGCGTGCGGCATTCCGTTCATCTGCAAAAAGTCGCTGACTTCCTGAATACTATCCTTGTAATTACAGAAAATAATACCGGGTTCATTTCCCGTGCTTTGCAGCAGTTTCAAAAGCGTTTCCAGCTTATCACGCTTGGGGGCAACCACTATTTCTGTATGCAATCCCGCAACAGCTTCCTTCAGATAATTAATGGTTTCGGGCTCCTGCAAACCTGCAAAAGCCGGAATATCGATATTTTGCGTTGCAGAAGTGAGGATCCTCTTTTTAAGCTTTGGAAGAAAGCTGATGATCTCCTTCATTTCAGCTTCAAATCCAACTTCTAAGGATTTATCGAATTCATCCAGCACCAAAATTTTAATATTTTCAGCCGAAAAAGTTTCCCTTCTAAGATGATCTGCCACTCTACCCGGCGTACCGATAAGAATTGCCGGTGGATGATTCAGTTCTATTTTATCTTTGGAAAAGGCACGGCCACCGTAAACGGCATTGGCCTTAAATCCAGATCCCATTTCCCGGGTTACCTGCTCTATCTGTATGGCCAGTTCTCGGGATGGCACCAAAATTAAAACCTGTACTTCTTCTAGCGTTGCGTCCAGTTCTTCGATTACCGGAAGCAGGAAAGCCAGGGTTTTTCCTGTTCCTGTTGGAGATAAAAGAATGGTGTCTTTTTTTGATTTTATCGAAATCAGCGCCTCTTTTTGCATGGGATTAAGTTCCCTTATTCCAAGCTTTTCAAGTATTTCCTGCTGATTTTTAACTGTTGTGGCCATCTGGATTGCTTATAATTTTATTCCGAAGAAGTTCCCAAAAAGGGTATAAAGAAAAAGAAAGCTCCACAAAATGGAGCTTTCAAGTGTATAAATATTACAGGAAAATCCTGTGATTTTAATTTGAGCTGGTAATCAGATCTTTTTTACCCTAACCGCGTTCATTCCCTTCATCCCTCTTTCAAGTTCAAAAGTAACTTTATCATCTTCATCAATCTCATCGATCAACCCACTAACATGCACAAAATGCTTCTCCTGCGTATTGCTATCTATGATAAAACCAAAACCTTTGGAGTGATCAAAGAAAGAAACTTTTCCTTCTTTGGGAGCATGCTTATCCTCTTCTTCACCTTCAACTTTCTTCGGGACACCAATTTCGATTTCCGAAGCATCAATTTCTACTTTGTCTGCAGGATCTGGTGGAGTATCTGTAAGATTTCCATTTTTGTCAACATAGGCTATCTCAAAAGAACTTCCTTTGGAGCTTGATTTGCGTTCTTCTTTCTTCTTACGCTTCTCCTCGCGCTTTTTTGCACGTTGTTTTTCTTTCTCGATTTTATTAAATGTTTGTTGAGATTTTGCCATTCGTCTATTTAAGTTGTTTTTAGTTTATAAGTATAAATTAGTAATTATATGGGGAAAATAAAAATGCTGACCATTTTTATCTTGAAATTTAGGAAAGAAATATGATAGTATATCCATTAACGGTTGCAAATATAAGCGTTTTAATTGTAAATAAAGGTCTCTTAATTCGAATTGTAATTTACTGAGCCCTAACAATTTTATCGCGTATTTCCCTCCAGGTTACAAGAACAATATTATTTTTTTCCAGCAGATCCCTGGATTTCTGGCTGGTAAAGAAATCATAATCTTCCTGTCGCCACCTGGCCCCCCAGTCTGGATGATCTATGGTGACTGCCTTCATTTCTTCATTTTCAAAAGCAAGATGAATAAGGAAACAAGATAGTCCCGGCTCAAGGTTGTTAAGCAAATCTTCATAAAAAGCTTCCATTCCTCCTTTAAAAGTTTCAGGGCTGGCCTGGTATAAATGATCTACAATAATATCTTTAGATGTAAGTTGAATCCTGGTTTTTAGTTCTTCCAGCGCAGGTAGGTCGTTGGTTAACAAAACCGGAACCCGGTATTCCCTTCCTTTTTTAATGTACGCTTCCAAAAATTCCGGAGTACTCATTACAGCACCCATATGCGCATCCAGGTGGGTTACATCTATCCCATACTTAAGGGCTTTCTCTATTTGGGCATTAATCTCTTTTTCTACATCTCTTGCGTTGGAATTTACCACCACACTATCTACAAGAGGATAAAAGTAGCCATTGGGATTTATAAGGCTCTTTACTTCGTTCTTAGAGCTGGCAGATGGCCATTTGTAGTTTTTCCACTCACTGGTTATAGTTAGGTGCAACCCGAAATCCTTTTCTGAATGTTGAGAAGCGTATGCTGCAATTTCCGGAAACCAGGGACAGGGTACCATGATGCTTGCCGAATTTACAATTCCGTCTTCCATTGCTGCTATCGTGGCAATATTTTCAGCATGTGAAACTCCGGCATCATCGGCATGTATAATAAGAAGCTTTGCATCCCTGGGATATCCCAGTTGTTCAGCAATAGTTACAGAAGCATCCTGCGACCAGGTTGCGGAGCATAAAAAGGTAAAAGAAAACAGGGGAATTAACCTAATTAGAAATTTCATAATAAGAATAAATTAGTTGGTGGTTAGGTACTGATTTAAATATAAATAAAAATTCTCTTATTTCTCCTTTCATAATGATTCCTATCCTCTTACAAAATCCATAAAAACTCAAAAAATATTTTCTGAAATATGTGCAAGGAATTGAATTGCAAGTCCCACATCTAATTTGTAATTTAATTCAAATAAAAAAATTGAAAAATGATGAAAGCCGTAGGATTTAAAAAAAGCCTTCCCATAGAGGAAAAAAATAGTTTTATTGATTTTGAAACTGAAAAGCCGAGTCCGGGTAAAAATGATCTCCTGGTAAAAATTGAAGCAGTATCTGTGAATCCTGTGGATTACAAAGTCAGAAAAAATTCAGCTAAAGATAAAGAGCTGGAAAGTCCGAAAATTATTGGTTGGGATGCCGCCGGAACTGTTGAAGAGGTTGGTGAGAATGTCCAAAACTTCAAAAAAGGAGAGGAAGTATTTTATGCTGGAGTAGTTAACCGTCCCGGCAGTAATGCAGAATATCAGCTCATCGACGAGAAAAGTGCCGGCCATAAACCTAAAAAACTATCCTGGGAAGAAGCGGCAGCCATGCCTCTCACCTCCCTCACCGCGTGGGAAAGCATTTTTGAAAGACTCTCTATAACTGAAAACAGCGGAAGTAACAAGGTGATCCTGGTTATTGGAGGTGCCGGAGGAGTCGGCTCTATTGGAATTCAAATCCTGAAAAAACTCACACAACTAAAAGTAATTGCTACCGCATCCCGGGAAGAAACCGAAGCATGGTGTCGCGAAAAAGGTGCAGATGTGGTGGTGAACCATAAAGATCTTGAAAATGAAATGAAGCGCAAAGGATTTGAACAGGTAGATTATATCCTTAATTTTTCCAATACAGATATTCACTGGAATGCTATGGCAGAATTGATTAAACCCCAGGGCCATATTTGTTCTATTGTGGAAACCAAAGATCCAGTAGATCTAAACAAGCTTAAGAATAAAAGTGTTACTTTTCACTGGGAACTTATGTTTACACGACCTACATTTAAAACTGAAGACATGTATAAACAACATGAAATTCTGGAAAGGATCTCGAGCCTTCTTGACGAGGGAATCCTGGTTTCTACACTGAATAAGACCTTTAACGGATTAAAAGCCGAAACCTTCAGGGAAGTTCATAAACTTCAGGAGTCGGGGAAATCTATTGGTAAAAACGTTATTAAGTACTAAAAAAGTCCTGTGCTTAAAATGACAATTTTCGTCCTTCTGAAAATTTTCAGAAGGACTTTTTCTGTTGAAATAAGCACAGGACTTCTGCAAATAATATTTGTTCAGGAATTTATTCCCCTTCTACTTCTTCTGTCCTTGTCCTGGCTTTATAATCCAGGTAACCTTCTTTGCCCGGGGTGTAAAAAGTATCCTCATCCCAGTCTGACAAAGGAATATTCTGTTCAAAACGTTCCGGAATATCTGGATTGGAAACATAAAGTTTTCCGAAGGCAACAAGATCTGCATCGCCGTCTTCTATGACCTTATTCCCTTTTTCCTGGTCAAAACCACCATTAATTATAATTGTTCCATGATATTTTGGCCGGTAACGTTTTGCAATTTCAGTCTCTGCAAACGGGAGATCAGAAACATCACTAAAAGGTTCTGATAAATGAAGATAAGCGAGATTATATTCGTTCAGCTTTTCGACTATGTAATCAAAAGTTGGGATAGTCTCCTCGTCCATCATCATTCCAAAAATTCCGTTTAGAGACGGATTCAATCTTAACCCTATTTTATTCTCTGGCATCACTTCTTTAATTGCATCAAGAATATCAAAAAGAATACGTGCCCGTTTTTCCTTTGTCCCTCCATAATCATCTGTACGGTGATTTGAAGTTGCATTAAAGAACTGGTGCAGCAGGTAGCCGTTGGAAGAATGAATTTCCACACCGTCAAAACCAGCTTCCATAGCATTTTTAGCCGCATTTTTAAAGTCCTGAACAGTCCGCTGAATGTCTTCTACTGTCATTTCCCTTGGTGCAACGGTATCTTTAAAACCTTCGGGAGTAAAGGATTTTGCTTCGGGATTAATGGCAGACGGGGCCAATGGTGCTTTCCCTTCATGGAAATCTGGATGTGACATACGACCTACGTGCCAAAGTTGGATAAATATTTTGCCATTGGCTTCGTGAACAGCTTTTGTAACATTTTTCCAGCCTTCTACCTGGGCTTTGCTGTAAATACCCGGTGTATTCACATAACCTACAGCTTCTTTAGAAATTTGTGCACCTTCACTAATTATCAGCCCGGCACTGGCTCGTTGCTTGTAATAAACATCGTGTAAACCTTCTATTGGCTTATTTTCGTCATTATCAGCCCTACTTCGTGTCATTGGGGCCATCACCACCCTGTTTGATAACTGGATTCCGTTGAGATTATAATCTTTTAGTAATGCTTGTTCTTTACTCATAATTTTATGTTTTTATATATGTGAAGTTTGGAAAGCAGATGTTATTCAGGAATATCTGAAATGCAGATAAAGCCTTCAGTCATCATAAGAGTCTGTCTCCATATAAAATTTTCAGTAAAAAACCGGCTGTAGAATTTCAAAGTTTTCATAGCAATTTAATTCCCAAAAAGCCGGATTATCACCTGATTACAGATGAAATTATTTTACTGAAATTGAGAAAATACCTTCTTTAAGCAGAAGATTAGTTCTTCTTTACAAAATTACATAAAAGCCCTACCCGGGCTACTTGATATATGTTAGGAGAGGCTGTTAAACATTGTTAATCCTGAAAGATGTCTTTACGAATCCTGCTAAGGCTTTCAGGTTTTATGCCAAGGTAATTTGCGATGTGCGAATTTGGCACCCGCTGCTCGATTTGAGGATATTGCTCACAGAATTCTATATAACGCTGGGTGTTGTTCTTTTGAAGGGCAGACAAGATTCTACTGCGCAAAGCAACAAAAGCATTGGTTGTCTTTATCCGGAAAAAACGCTCAAATTTTGGGATCCTGTGGTAAAGTGTTTCCAGGTTGCTCTTTTGGATTTCCAGTAAAACCGAATTTTCAACTGCTTCTACAAAAAGTTCAGCTTTTCTACCACTAAAGAAAGCTTCAAAGTCGCTAATCCACCAATCATCTACTGCAAACTGGATAATATGTTTATTACCGCTTTCGTCAAGATAATACGCTTCAAGGCACCCACGAACTACGTAATATTCTGAAGGGACTTCCTGCCCCGGTTCAATCAAAAATTCTTTTTTAGAAATTTTTTTTTCTGAAAGTATACTCAGGAATTCTTTTTCTTCTGAAGTATCAAGAGTTATAACCTGTGCAATATGTTGCAGGATTTGATGTTGCATATAATGTATCTGAAATCACTAAAGTACGAAAATTGCCATTTTTAAAGGTTGACCAAAAAATGATTATTTCTTTTTAATTGGCACCATATAAACCGGAATAGCTGTTTTTTCCAGGACACGGGATGCAATAGTTCCTACAAGAAGTTTTTCCAGGGTGGAATGGCTGTGTGTCCCCATAACAATTAAATCTGCATTCCATTCCTGGGCATAGTGGAGCAACGCTATATCCGTCTCCCCTTCTGCCAAATGATAACCTGCTGTGGGATCCTGAAGATGATCTGTCGCTGTTTTAAGGAATTCTTCGGCAAAATTTCTCATCTCGTTAGACAGGTTCATTTCGGTTGCGATGTTATATCCGTTATATCCCATAAAGCTGGGGTATTGCATGCCATAGTAGCTCACATCTGTAAGGACATGTATAAGGCAAACTTCAGCATTTAGCTGTTTTGCGAGGTCGTGGCCGGCTTTTGCAACCTGTTCTGAAACAGGGTTGTAATCTATAGCTATCAGAACTTTTTTCATAATGAGATTAGTTGATTAACACAACTGAAGTTACGAAAAAGACGCGATTTCAAAAAGCCGAAGGAAGAGATTCTTAAAATCTACTTTGAATGTGAACTGTCGTGGGATCTTCCGTTATTTTGCCTAAACTTGGAAGGGGGAATACCGTATTTCTCCTTAAAAATTTTCGAAAAATAGCTTTTATTGATAAGTCCTATCCTGTCTACAATTTCAGCAAGGCTTAATTCAGTATTCAGGAGAAGGTTTTGTGCCAGGTCCAACCGCACTTTATTTACATAACCGTTTACCGTATGGGAATATAAATCCTGAAAACCCTGCTGCAATTTGTTGGCATTCAGCCCAACTTCTTTTGAAATTTCCTCAATATTATGAAAATTAATGATGTCTTGTTTTACCATTTCTGCGGCCCTTTCTATTTGCTCCACTTCATACCTTCGCAATAAAGAGCGATTACCAACATCTTTTAAGTCATCCTGGTATTGCAGAATTTGCAGTGCAATAATTTCGTAAACCTTGCCTTCGATAAAAAGCTTATTCAGAAAATCCTGTTCGTTAAAATTTTCCATTTCCTTAAACATCTCAGAAATATGCAGGCTATAAAGCCCCTCGTATACAAATTGGCGTTTAGCTTCTACATCGGTCAGTAATTTCTGAAATTCAGAATCCATGCTTTCAATTTCACATTCAGTCTTAGACTTAAATTCACTGCGACGGATTTCTATACTACTTAGCACAGTATTTTCACCTGCTGAAAAAGAAAGCGCATGTCCATTATTACGCTCACTGGCAACTATAACATTTTGAAATTTCTGAATAATATGAATAACATCTTCATTAGCGAAGCGGTGTCCAATAGAACCATGAAGTGTGTAAATAAACCTTAAAGGATGCACATCAGTCTTTACAAACTGGATTTCAAAATCCTTTATAAACGTGCAATCGTAACGAATAAAACCAAGGCCGTTTGAAAAATTGAAACCCTTAATGGTTCCTTTCCCCAAGCTGGAGGGAATTTGGACGAAATACTCTTCGCACTTTCGCTCCAGTGGAACTCCAAGAGCTTCGGCCATGTTACTTAATACATCATTAATAGGCAGTGAATTTATTTTAATTGCTTTCAGAAGAATGGTTTTTTGCAAATTTAAGGTTAATTCAACCGGAGAAATTTTATTCAGGAAATGTTTAACGAATGTTTAAGACTTTATGTAATCAATTGATTTACTGATAAACAAGAAATGATCACGCAATATTGATATGAAAAAAGACTTTAGAGATTTGTTATTTTTTTCCTAACAACTTTTTAAAACCTCGTGCTTTGCATTCTTAAAAACTTATATTCCGAAAAACCGGAAATTTAGAAGAATGGCAAAAGAAAAACTTAAGCGTTCCCTGGGCTTATGGGATGTACTAATGTTTGGAGTAGGTGGGATAGTAGGAGCGGGCATTTATGCAATTATAGGACAGGCAGCCTCTCTTGGAGGAAATATGCTCTGGTTAAGTTTTGTTATAGCTGCAATTGTTGCATTACTAACAGGGTTATCCTATTCCGAATTTGTAAGCCGCTTTCCAGATGCTGGTGGAAGTTTTGAATATATAAAGCAAGGTTTGGGAGAAAAAACAGCCCAATATATGTCTTTTTTTATGGCCTTTACTGGAATTGTGGCCGCAGCAGCTATCTCTATTAGTTTTGCAGATTACTTTAGCCGCCTGTTAGAGGTCCCCTCCTGGATAATTGTGATCATAATTGTAGCTCTAATGGCCTTATTTAATATTCTGGGCTCTAAATACAGCTCTTATTATAACTCTTTTGCTACTGTTGTTACCTTGCTTGGATTGGCACTGGTCGTGGTTGTATGCATTCCCGATATAGGCTCCACAAGCCTTTTTAAGCTTAACGACAAAGGTTGGACAGGAATTTTAGCCGGGGGAGCTCTTATTTTCTTTAGCTATATAGGTTTTGAGGACCTGGTGAAGATGGCTGAAGAAACGAAAGAACCGGAAAAAAATATGCCGAAGGCGGTAATGTTCAGCGGCCTCGCAGTTTTATTGATTTATGTGCTTATTGCTATTTGTGCCGTAAGCGTGATGGGTTGGGAAGAACTTTCGGGTTCAGATGGTCCGCTTGCTGCTGTTATCGAAACAAAGCTGGGCAGTATTGGAGCAACAATCCTTGTAATTGTAGCGCTTTTTGCAACCAGTAAAACCATACTTAGTAACATCCTCGGTACGTCCCGGCTGATTTACGATGTTGCAAGAGACAGTGAAATTGGTTGGATGAAGCGATTTACCACACTTAAAGGAATAGGCACAAATACACCTAACTATGCCATAGTTGCGATCGCAGTACTGGCTATAATTTTTGGGTTAATAGGTAACTTAAAAGTGGTGGCCAGTATAAGTAACATCTTTATTTTTATAGTTTTTGGAATGGTTAACTCTGCTTTGCTAAGGTTACGTTATTTAAATCGAGGTGAGAATAACAAAAAACCATATTTCCGTATTCCCATAAATGTAAATAATATTCCTATCCCTACCGTAGTTGCACTGCTGACAATTCTAATTCTTTTTGGATTCAATATTTATAATCTTTTTCAGGGAAATCTCTAGTTAGCGGTCAACACCGGCGGCATCCTTTATCTCCTTTTGAAGGTGATCCAGGTACAGAATTCCGTTTAAATGATCGATTTCATGCTGAAAAATAACAGCCGTAAAATCTTCTACCATTTCTACATGATGGGTATTATCTAATTTATCGTATTCTACCAGGACAGCGTAAGACCTCGTCTTTGTAGTGTCACGACGATCTGGAATAGAAAGACAACCTTCAAGACAATCCTGTTTTAACTCGGAATACTGTATGATCTTTGGATTGAGAAATAGCTCATACGGAAAATTCTCTTTATCAAAACGCTGAACCCAGATAATGTTCTTCAGAATCCCAACTTGTGGAGCCGCAATCCCCGCTCCCAGGGACATGCTGTCTGTAACTGTCTTATAAAGACGATTTACAAAAGTTCTTAAGACAGGATCTGAAGGATCTACTGTTACATCTTCGCTTTTGGTCCTTAGTAAGATAGAATCACTGGTATTGGTAATTTTGAAAACCCGCATGGGCCGGGAACTATCTGAAGACATTATCATTTCTACCTGCTCCTGCGTGAATGAATTTCCTACAGCTTTGTTATTTCTCATGCTGGAACAGCCGGCAATTAGCAAAGTAAGAAGTAGTACAGAGAATAAATTTTTCATTTTTTTCGAATTATAACAACTTCAGCAAAATTACATTTATTCATGAAAAAAGCCACAAAAAATATTTTTGCGGCTTTGTCTTGTTCTATTCCCAAAAATTATCTTCGATCTCTGCGATAGTGATCTTCATCATCACGGGCTTCTTTTATTTGATGTTCTTCATTAACAGTAAACTCCGGAGAGCCCAGGCTACCTCCAAAGACTGCAGCTAATGCCCCGAGCAGCAAGACACCAAAGGCAATAATACTAAACGTCCCTACTGCATCTGTAATCTTGTCACTTAATTCAACAGCTTTCTGTTTTGCATCGGCATAAGCTTGTTCAGCTTTTTCGATAGCTTGTTGAATATTGGTTTCCCATTTTTGAATCATTCCATCGATCTCTGATTCGCTAAGTTGGGTATTGTTTGTAAGATAATTTTTTAATTCTTCTACCTGAATATAGTCTCCATCTCCCTGTAATTCTATATTGAGATTTCCGTTTTCATCCATATTAAAAGTCAGGTCGTTGAAGAATTCTTCAATTTCCATAGATCTTATCATTCCTTTGGCATTCGCCTGAGTATTTTCCAGCATCTCAGTAGTTTCTGTAGAGGCATCTTCCGGTACAATATCATACCTTTCTGCGGTATTTATTACCTCCATCACCTGCTGCTTTGCCTTTTCAATGGAGAAACTGGCCTGCTCCTGACTTTGCTGTTGTGCCTCCTGCACCTGTACAGTAACCTGTTCTGACTGGTTACCTCCAAATAAACCTGAAACCATGTTTCCCATACCATTCAGTATTGATCCTACGGTAGAGGTAAGAAAATAGAACGTAATCATCGTATAAAGCGCCCAGGCAAGAAATCCGTGAATTCCACCATCTGCAGAAGAAGGAAAGCCGGACATACGCCCTGCCACCATACCTCCAACAAATAAAGCTACCAGGTTGGATAACCCCCACCAGATTATGGTTCCCGTTCCAAGGCCTGCAAGAGGATCAGATTCTGTCATTGGGTTTATTGAAGTCAATCCAATTCCCAATCCCAACAGATTTAGGAGGAAAGCCACTGCCAGGGCAGTAAGTGCGCCAGCAAATATAGCGCCCCAGGAACTACGGGTAACTTTATCCTTTAAGTCGTCAAAGCCTGTTCTTGTTCGTGTTGTACGTGTTGTATCCATAATTACTTTTTAGTTGGTTTCTTCTAAATTAAGGCAACAGAAAAGAAAATGGAGGAAATAAAGGATAATTAATCGTTAAACAGCGAATGATTTAACGTTTCTCTAGCACTTATTTTAAAATTATTTCACTTTTAAACAGCGCAAAGTGCGAAAATGTGAATTTTGGAGTATCCGCTTTAAAATGGCAAATATCGATATGATTTCTCAAATTGAGAAAAGTTGAGAATTAGTTCTAGTTCCGAAGGAAATTAAGATTTAAGTTGCAGTAGATAAAGCTATTGTTTCAGGATAATAATACTAGCTTTTGCTCCCGTGAGAAGGTTCCAGACATTACGTGTAACCGGTTGCCCGGCTGCATCAAATACCCGTAGTTCTGCAGTGTTAGGTCCGGAGTACCCCTGGTTAAGGGCTTCAAATTCGATATTATTGAGTCCGCTGTCCAGGGTAATAAGAATTGGCCTGTAACCGCCGCTAAGTACAATACTCTGTTCCACTACTGTTCCATTAACCCATATTCGCACGCGATCACCGTCTACGAACTCATGATCACGGCAATAAAGTTCCACATAAGCACCTTTAGTAGTAAAATCACCTAAGTATTGGTCATTTTTGTACTCGTCTTTTGCTTCTTTATCTTCTTTCCATTTCTTTTCGACCGCATCACCGGCAGTTAAAAACTCATTTTTCGTTTCCCGGAAATCAAGTTTCTTTGGTTCCTTTTTTAGGAAGTTATTCTCTTTATCCTCCTCCTTATTTAGTCTTAATGAAGAAAAAGTACCGTTGGTATTGTCCTCTGGGAGAGCCGGTAAAATGGTACCGGAATTTGTAGATCTCGGAATTTCAATCTGTGCATGGGCTCCTATAGTGAGACCTGTAAACAAAAGTAAAGTAAAGAAATATTTCATTTTTGAACTTATAACAAAATTGAACAAACGGCGGCTCTTCAATTAGTAACAAAAATACAGCCAAAAATTTATAATAAGGAACAATCTTCCAGATATCAGGTATTTGCCGCAATTCGCTGCACATATTCGGCTTCCAAATCGTTATAGGTCGTCCAGAATCCTTTGGGCTCTAAACCTTCCAGCCGGTCAGAAAGTATGTTTAAATGGGTGTGCCATCCACTACAAACTCCTATCAAGGTGCCCTTGTTCTTTCCCAGGTTTTGATGTGTAAGAATAAGGTGTGTTTGGTCTCCTTTCCTGCTAAGCTCAAATGTTACCATAGAATCGCCACTCCACGTGAAACTTACTAAATTAGGTGGATCCAAACGGATTATTTCTTCCTTCATTATTTCCCCATCTGCTTTCTCCTTAAATTTTTCAGGAACAGCATCTTCCTGCGTGGACAAATTTCTATGCTGAAAGATAAGGGTAACCTCCCCTCCTACCGCCATTCGCATTTCTCCGGAAGCTAACCAGAGCCCGCGCTTTTCAGAATCTGTTAAATAATCCCATACTTCCACTATTTCATTTGGAAAAGTTCTCTCAAATTTCACTATACCCGGATTAGTGATCCTGCCATATTTCTCCATCTTCTTTTTCTGAATGGTTAATAGGTTTTAAAGATACTAATTAAAGGAAAAGAAAGTACTTTCCCGAAATAACAAATAAACTATAGTTCCTTAAAAAGATGCAATAAAAAACCTAAAGAAGTTGTCCATTATTTTTTGACGTAGTACATTAGAACCTATTCTTCTCCGGGTCCGGCCCAAAGCAATTTTAAATTATGACTGTACATCATCTGTTGGAAAAAAAATCTATTGGAAACAAATTTGTAGCACAATTAAGGGATATGTCTGTGCAAAAAGACCGTTTGCGCTTCAGAAGAAATGTGGAGAGAATCGGGGAAATATTAGGCTATGAATTAAGCAAAAGTTTACGCTATGCTGAGCAGAATATCACTACTCCCCTTGGGAAAATAAAAATGAACCTTCCTGAAGAAGAAATTGTAATATGTTCTATTTTAAGAGCTGGATTACCACTTCACACCGGTTTACTGAATTATTTTGATGATGCAGAAAATTCTTTTATTTCAGCTTACCGCCATCATCCAAACGACGACGAAAACTTTGAAATACTTGTGGAGTACCTGGCATCCCCTTCCCTGGAAGGGAAAATCCTGATCCTTGCAGATCCCATGCTCGCCACCGGGAGTTCTTTTGTGAATGTACTGCAGGCACTTGAAACAATGGGAAACCCAAAGGAAATTCATTTGGTTTCTGTGATTGGAGCAAAGGAAGGGATTGAATACGTTAGTAGAGAGTTTCCCGACAATTCACATCTCTGGATCGCTACCATAGACGAAAAACTGGACGAAAAAGGATATATTGTTCCCGGCCTGGGCGATGCCGGCGATCTTTGCTTTGGACCTAAACTGCAGCATTAAATCCAGAATTAAAAAGGATAGCCGATAGCGAAATTAAGGATAGGGCTTCCAAAATCGTATGTCCATCGTTCACCTTCAGGAAGAGATGGGTCGTGCATAGGCGCGGCAAGGTCAAAACGTATAACAAAGCTTTGAATATCCACCCGAAGCCCGGCACCAATGCCTACACCTAGTTCGCTGGTGAAGTCTGATTCAAATAATCCTCCCGGCAGGGCATTTTCTTCCTCGGTATTCCAGACATTACCGGCATCTGCAAAAACGGCACCTTTCAGGAACTGAATAATTGGAAAGCGGTATTCAATATTTGCTTCAAGCCTTAAATTACCTGTCTGGTCAAAATACGTAATATCTCCTTCGGGGGTGTACGACCCGGGACCCAGGGAACGAGTTCTAAATGCTCTTACGCTATAAGGCCCACCGGAAAAATATTGTTTCGGAAACGGCATAACATCAGAATTACCATAAGCTCTCCCCAGTCCTGCAAAAAACCGGGTGGCAATCTTCTGGTCATTTCCTATGTTTAAATGGTATCTAAAATCCACATCAGCTTTTGCATATTGGGCATATGGCAAACCCAGAAATTTGTTTGGTTCTCCTTCATCGTCCGAGCTTCCGCTTAAAAGACTTATCAAATTTCCGGCTATATCCAGTGTGCTGTTTACAAAAAATTGATGGGTTTTATTCTCATCCAACATTCCATTATAAGTGAAGGAATAGGTAAGCCCTGCAATAAATCGTTGCTCAAAACTACTTCTCAGGAATGGGTTATCATCCAGTATTTGCTCAAACTCTTCAGTAGTATCACTTAGCTGGGAATAGCTAACGGAGACCGGATTGAGTTCGTGTGTGACATAGCGGTTCGCATTCCACAAATATCCAAATGTGGAAGAAGCAGAGAGTAAGGTGTAAAGCTGACTCCTGGAGAGATAATTACCACCAAGACTTATTTTCGTTTTTGGTATGGAATATTCAAACCAGTTATCTTCTATGGAAATAGGAAACAAAAGCCGCGGCACCAGCAGGTCTGCCTCTAAACCAATGTTTATACTATTAAGGCCTGCATTGTCCCCTCCTGCAATTTGAACCTCATAACCAAAATTAGCTGTAAGGTTCAGGGTTTCCCCTCCTTTCCATAAATTACGATTGCTAAAAGTTAACGCAAGACTAGGTCCTGCAAAGTTGTTGGACTTCGTCACTGCCTGTAGCTCTGCCCTTATAGCCCTCTTGTTAAGCGGTGAAAGAAAAATATTCGCCTCCAGAACTCCAAGGCTGTCGGTACTTAAACTATCGATCTCATCATAACGGATGTTTACAAACTTGTAAGCTCCTATAGATCCCAGACGCCTGCTTGTATTCCGGGAAATTGAAGGACTATAATTCTGTCCCTCTTGAATTAAAATAAATGGATCGAGACGGTTGGGCTTGAAGAATTCTTCTTCCCTGATAAAATTTTTCCCTTCATAGCTTACCGTATCCCTCATCAAAGAGTCATTTCCTACTACGTAGTTTGGGTAAACATTTACTTTATTAATTTTATAAGGTACAATTCCTCTCTCGGGAACTTCCTCTTTCAGCCGAAGAAAAAGATCAAAACGCTTCTGGTCATATTGGTTTGTATCAGCTTCAAAAATTAAAAATCCCGGGTTAAAATTGTAAAAACCTTTCTCTTTTAGTTCAGAATCTATTCTTTCCCGTTCCAACTTTAATAAAGGCAGATCAAACCTCATGCCCGGGTCTAAAGGAGATTCTGGCAGCAGCTTTTTTATCTCCTGATATACCAACAGGGAATCGTTGTCCAGTTCATAATTTTCCAGTTTGTAAGGTGTAGGAAGATTGGCATTATAGGTCACACCTGCCGTTTGATCCTCTTCATCCCTGTTAATGGAACCATCTACACTGCTGTAAAAAAAACCACGATTTTCAAGTCGGTTAATCAATAGGTCCTGCGTAGTCGTAATTTCTACATCACTTAGATATACAGGCTCCTCTCCTATTTTTTTATTCAGAAATTTATTAATAAAACCCGGTTTCTTCCTTTGTGCTTTATAATAAAAATAAAGACCCGGGCGCATACCTAAAATTTTGCTGTTAGGTTCAGGACGTATAACATTTTGTAGTTCAGCTTGTATTTCCTGAATGTCCTCTACATTAGAAGCTGTATCCAACTCTACATTTGCACCTTCATACAGATATTCATCCTCAGGAATAAATTTTTCTACACTACAGGAATGGAGTGCAAAGACGGAAACTGTGATCACGTAAATAAATTTCCTGAATTTTTTCATGCAGTGAGTTCTGTTAATTATCATCCTCCTGATTCTGATTTTCTTCTTCTTCCTCTTTGTTTAGCATAGTGGCCCACAGTTCCTGGAATTTATTAAATTCTTTGGTAAAAATAACTGCTAATCCGCTGGCAATAATCTGGCCGTCTATTACATTTTCAAACTGGTTAAGCCTGAAGCCTTTTAAGCGCCACACTCCATCCTGAGAAAGTAAGTATTGCAGGCTAACGTTACCAATTAAAGGATTGGTTTCAGCGGGATCACTGCTTGAACCTTCAATATCTACTTCACTTCCCACCCTCACAATCAACCTATCGTTTAAAAAGGATTTCTGTGCAGCAATATCAAGCTCGGTCCGGTTTTGCGGATTTTCTCCCTGATAATCTGTGTAACTGTCCAGTCCAAAATCGAGCTGTACACCGCTGTCGCCAAGAAGTTTGTTAGAGAACATATTTAGCTGGTCAGATAATGCCTGGTTAAGATTGTCCCTCGCAATGGTAGCTGTTCCTCCTGAACTTCCATCTGTACCAGCATCGGGATAAAACCGATTTAGGACAAGCAATGAAAAAACCTGTTTGTTAAGCTCCTGTTCCTGACTATTAAGTTGCTGAACCCGGCCGTAAACCTGTCCGCTTATGGCACCTTGCTCCTCTTCCGGCATATCAAGCCCGAAAGAAAGTTTAGGCTGCATTAATTCGCCATCAACATTAAGATATACCAGGAATGGTAATTCCTGACGGAAACGGTTTTGCGTTGAAATATCTGCTCCTGAAGTTTGTGAAGCCATTAAAGCAGAAGCCGATGTTTCTACATTATAAATTGCCCGCACATCCAGGTTAGCATCCATAGGATCTCCTGACCAGCTCACCCTACTACCCTCAGCAATCTCAAATCTCCTGCTTACAAGGTTGTAAAGGCTCATTTCATAATGTCCGCCGCTCATCTCATAACTACCTGTAAGCGTAGTTCGCCCGTTAGAATACATATGGAAGTTAAGATCTCCTTCTCCCGTAACCCGGAAATTATCCCCGGTATCCTCACTGATTATTATATTAAAAACAGCATCTTCATTTATAGAAAGTAAAGCGCTTATATCAAAACCAGAGAGAATTAAAGTCTCCTCATCTTCGTCTGTTCGTGTAAGTATAGCATCGGGATCTTCGCGATTTACAAAAATTACAATGCCGCCGCGTTCCTGAATATCTATCTCATTTGAGGGTAATACGTAGGTAACATTTGTCTCAGAACCTATATCCAGATCCATATCGAGAACAGGAAGGTTGAGGTCACCTGTTAATGTAGCATCAACATCAAAACTTGCTGTACCATAGAAAAGGTCATTATCTTCTGCTGTAGAATTTAAAACCTGAAAGTTTTCTGCATTAAAAGTCAGGTCAAAAGAGGGGTTAAGTAAATCTTCAGTAAAAACATCTCCATCCACGACAAAAGAATTATCCTGTGCATCTTCAACTACAAAATCATCAAAATATAGTCCCTGATTATCAAAAGTAAGATTTTCATTAGGCATGGTAAAAGGTGCATCGAGCATGGCCACTGTAAAAGTTGCTTCGTTAAAGTCCAGGTTTCCTTCATATTGAGGATCGGCAGTAGTGCCGCTCAATTGAACCTGGCCAGACATGGTTCCTTCTCCGCTACTAATTGCTCCCATAGAAAAACCTGAAAGTGCAGACATTTGTACTTCCTGTAGGTTAAGATCCATATCCAGCTGTGCTATAGAATCCAGGACCTGGTAATTCCCGGTTAAATCCATAACCACTTGCCCTCCACTGGTATCAAGACCAAAATCATAATTCTGATTTCCCAACGATTCCCCATTTAGGCTCAAGGTGCCCATATCTACCTCCATTAGATTGAATTCATTAATATTCATATCTGCAAGGATACCTGTGCTGCCCATTGGGTCCTCTAAAATTAATTCGCCATTCATTCTTCCTGTCGCCAGGGTTTCTACGGGATTGAGATAAGAAAGCAATGCTGCCAGTCCAAAATTTTCGAAGTTAAAGCCAATATGTTCCTTTTGAACATCGGATAGATCAGTTCTTATAGAAAATTCCTGATTGTTTCTGCTAAATATGAAATTATTGAAATCGATCGAATTTTCTGCAAATAGCGCTTCGTTATTCTCCGGAACAGACCATTCATTGCTATTCAGTATAACTCCTTCAGGATTAAGATGAATTCTTACTATATCATTGTTCCTCGTGGTTTCAGATTGTATGTGTACCAATCGTTCGTCTTCATGGTAAGCCTGAAAATCCAGGAATAAGGTTTCCTGCTCAATTCTACCCGAAATATCAGTTTTCATAATGGCTAAGGGAGCGTAGCTAAGTGTATTAAAACCAAGATTGAAATCGAAATTATCCGGTCCTGAGTCCAGATCGAGTGCAAGGCTATCAATTTCTGCTCCAATATAATTAACATGTGGCAAGCTCACATTAGCAACTAAGGTACGTTCCCGTTCCCTAAAATCTACACTAAGATTAATAGTGTCCATTTCTTCAAGACCTACAAGAAATACCTCTCTTAAAATGGGTGCAGGAGCTATGATTCCTCGCAACCTTAAATTAGCCGGATTCTGAATTGTGTCAGAAAATTGAAAATCATCAGAAAGATAACTGCGGTAATGTCTTATAATGGCATCAGTAAGATCCGCAGGGCTTTTATTGGATTCCATCTGCAGTTTCAGCATTTTATTGTCCACAGCTACGGCTGTACTATCCTGGGAAACATAGGCACCCGCACCAAAATCACCAAGAAGATAACTCTTATTATCATAAACAGCCACCCCGTCTATAATACTGGAAGTTACCTGGAAAGCATCGCCGCTACCTTCATAAATTGCCCGTAATCTAAAAGCTGTTCTTATTTCTCTGGTACTAATCCCAAGGCTGGCCAGGTCGGCTCCTTTTACATTAAGACTTAAATCATAAACAGGCGATACAGAATCCAGCACGAGACGTGTACTTAGATCGGCATTAAGATTATTGTCCTTATAAGTCGAAGTAACCATACCTCTCCCATCCTCTATTTCTCCTGAAATTTTTAAGTCTTCTATTGCATAGTCGTTATAACGAAAGCTGGAAATAGTTGTTTCCAGTGTTGCATCCATAGTATTAAGGCTGCTTCCTTCTCCTGAAGCTTTTAATTGAAGCGTCAGCGGACCCAGTGTTTCATTCTGAAGGATTTCACCAAGGCCTAAACTATCCACCTCTATATCTGCATTAAAAGCTATTCTCTCCCGGTTTAGGAAACTTCCGTTTAAGTTTATACTCCCATTAGAAGTGTTTAATTGTGCTATGGCATTTATATTCTCAGGATTACCTTTTACATTCGCAGTTAGGCGTACCCTCTCCGGAAGACTTATTCCCAGGCTGTCTTCCTCAATAATCCGGTTGAGATCAGACTTTGTGGAAACTACTTCGATATTTGGAAAATCAAACTGCATATTTTCAGGCTCCGTAGGATTCTGAATACTTCCACTTGCCGAAATACGGATGCTTTGTCCCCAGTTTACTGTTGCTGAAGGAATTTGAAGATAAGCCACGGGGCCTTCTATTCTTAGGTTTCCGGTTATTTTTTTTCTACTGAGGTTTAACAGGTACGGATTACTCTTTAAATCTGGCTGAAAGCGGAAAACCTCCTGTAACGCAATCTCGAACCTGCTTAAATCTGCGCTTAGCTGTGCGCTTTCGGGAGCATTTATAAAATTATCCAGACTATTGTATTCTGCGGAAAGTCCGCCTCTCAATATATTTCCGTTTGCGGCAAAATTTAATTCGGAAAGTTCCAGCTGACTTTCAGAAACTTCTAAGTTAAAAGCAAGTTCGCTAAAGTCTATTCCTGAAGACTCCCGGAATTCCAGCTTATTAAAACTTGCTCCCGCAGTTTGGTCTCTTAAATAAATATCACGTATTTCCAGGCTTAAATCCTGAAGCACAATCGCTTCGGGATTAAATTGCCCAGTTTTTGGACGGGCGTTATTTGCCAAATACGTGATGTCATTAGATTGCAGGCTTATTTCATTCACCGTCACAGTCCATTCCGGCCATTGGAAACCTTCATTAGCTGAAGTTGTATCAACTTCAGTAGAATTTGTGGTTGTATCTTCTGTCGGGGAAGTTTCCATGTAAACAATGGAGTTGTTTAAATCCAAATTATCGACCTCAATAACGTTATTTGCCAGGTCCATAACCGGCGCCGAAGTATTTAATTCAGCAACATTAAAACGTGCAAGAATACCATCGGGGATGGATTCATATTCCCCGTTAACATTATTTATTGTTAAAGAATTAACAGAAATAAACGGCAAAGGTGCCTCTTCCTGCTCCGGCGATTCCGGGAAAGGTTTTGTTTGGAGATATTCAAAATCTGTATCAGAAAGGCTTGCAGAGGCAACCTCAAAACGCATATTTTCAAGATCGGTTTCCTGCATTTCCACTTCCAGGCTTTTCATTTTAACCCGGGTGTCCATACCTGTTACATCATCCTTATAAGTAATATGGAAATTGGAGAGGTTTACATCTCCTATAGAAATTTGCTGAGTAGCAGTTGTATCCTGTTGAGTTGCGGGGGCTGTTGTGGTAGTATCTGCAGGCATCATAGCATCTACCAGAAACTGAAAATTAAAGCCTTCTATAGAATCCTGCCGGGTTACATTTGCCCTAAGGCCATCCCAGTCGAGTTCATCAACACCAATTCCATTGCCCGTTATTATAGGCCAGAGCGGAATATCGGCTTCCAGTGACCTTGAATAAACGAGTGTATCGCCTTGTTTATCTTCAACATAAAGTCCCTGTACACTAATATCTCCAGAAAAAGTAATAAATAATTTTTCAAGCTCTATAACAGTATTTGTCTTGTCTGTTATAGACGAGATAACTTTATCCTTAATAATTCCCTGACCCCATGGACTACGCACAAAAAGGATAACCAGAAGTAATAAAATAAGGATTCCTGCCAGGATCTTAGCCAGGATTCTGAGGGTCTTAATAAGTATTCTTTTACTCTTTTTCAAATCTTCTATAGGTACAATTTTCAAAGCTATTGCAAATGCTGCTGATTAAGAAGTTTTGAAAGTTTATATTTTCTTAACGTTCAATAAAAATTTGTTAAAACCTGCTGCGAAGACATTAAACAAAATTTAAAAAGAAAAATTACTGACATTAACTACTGCCTCCCCGAGCAAGAACTGTGGCTAAATTTCACAGTTTTCGGCTTATTTCCACAATTTTCACTTCTTTTAGATGTCCGGGTATTTAGAGCAAATAACATATTTCCGCATAGCCATATTCAGATTGAAAGAACCTTTAATCTTCTGTAAATAAGATATTTAGTTTTGTATTTATTTCTGAGCCTTTTCTTCGTTCAGGAAGTATTGTTGCAACTGTGGCATTATTCTGGAAAATGCATTCCTAATAATCGATTAATGTAAAAGTCTAATCAAATATTTATTATGAAGAAAACAATCGCAATAACAATTTTATCAGCCGCTATGTTTGGTTCATGTGTTTCCAAAAAGAAATATGTGGCTTTAGAAAGCAATTTGAACGATACCAGAAGTGAACTGCAAAAAACACAAGTAGAAAAGGAAGAAATAGAAGGAAAATATGCCGCAATAGAATCCCGCGTCGCCGATTATAATGCTAAAATTAATTCTCTTCGTGACTCTAACGATGAGAAAATGGAAATGAATGATCTTACCGCAATGTCAAATAATAATAAACGGCAAATGAGGTCTACCATCGCAAAGATGGATCCTGAAGCGTTAGAGGGAGCAGATACTCTTGAAGATTCCATAAATCTGGCAGTATCCTATAACCTGAAAAATTCTATTTCTGAAGGAGGAGACAGCGAGGATATCGACATAAGTGTAGATAAAACCGTGGTAATGATAGATGTTTCTGATAAACTTCTTTTTGGAAGCGGAAGTTATCGCGTAAGCAACAATGCAAACGATCTTCTCAAAAAGCTTGCTGAAGTAATTAAATCTGAGCCTACGATGGAAGTGATGGTAGAAGGACACACAGATTCCAGGACTATGGTAGACAATTCTTACCTACAGGACAACTGGGACTTAAGTGTAAGACGTGCTACTTCTATTGTACGTATCCTACAGGACAAATACGGAGTCTCCCCCGAGAAACTTATTGCAGCAGGCCGTAGCAGCTATGCCCCTTTAGCTGAAAATGATTCTCCAGATAATATGGCTAAAAACAGAAGGACCAGAATTGTAATTCTTCCTAATCTGGATAAATTCTTAGCTATGTTAGACTCTGAAGGGCAAATATAGAAGAGTAACCCCCAACATTTTGAAAGGGTAAGGTCTTTGGACTTTACCCTTTTTTGATTATGCTGAAGATTTCCTCCAAATTAAGGTCTACCTCATAAAGTTTGCTCAAAAGCTTTAACGAGATTTTAACCGCGAATAAATGGCAAATATCAATACAATCTTTACATTTAAGTAAAACAGAAAGTTATGAGCAAAGCGAATGATAATTTAAGAAGAGAACCAAAAGAAAAGAAGGAGGATCTACCTTACAATCCAGACGTTACAAAAGAAGATAAGCAGGCCCTTAACGAAAAGGGCCGCAGCATGAATAAAGGTCAGGATAAGGAACTGGACAGGGAAAATCCGGTAGATTTTACAGCAAAAAATCTGGATATTCCGGCTAGTAACGACAGCCTTCCGGAAACTGATAAAAATCCGAATCCCGATGAGCAAAATTTTCAATTTAATGAACGTGGTGCCAGGCCAGATCGCGACAAGGCCAAAGATCATCCTAATTCAGAAACTGATAAACCTTAAATTTAAAGAGAATCTTTTCATTTCAAATAACCGAAGAGGTTGTCCAAAAGAGACAGCCTCTTTTTTATTATACCTGTTTATTATACCTGCTCCGTCATTCTCTTCAGCGTATCTTTAGCTTTTTTAACAAGTTCTTTCCCGTCCACACTCAAAAGTTTTCCGTTTTTCTTCAGGATCTTGCCACCCACAGAGACAAATTCCACGTTTGCGGGTTGAGATGCTTCAACTACCAAATGATACGGCTGGGTACTTGCAGAAAAATTAAGATCATCTTTCCTAAGCATAATAAGGTCTGCATTTTTTCCCGGAGTTACAGATCCTGTTTCATTTTCAATCCCTAAAATTTTAGCGGCATTAATAGTTGCCATTTTAAGCACCTCTTTGGGGTCTGTTGCAAATTCATCCTTAGCTTGTGCATTTCTTATATTTAAAAGAAGCTTTAGAATAGAAAATAAATCTGCATTGCCTGAAAGTGCTGTGGTGTCTACCCCTACTCCAAGGTTAATCCCGCTTTGCATTAACCTGTTTACCTGTGGAAAGCCGTAACCAATGCGCATCTCACTGTAAGGCGTCATAGTAATAGAAGCTCCAGACTCTTTAACTGCCGAAATTTCTTCGTTTGTAATAAAATTAGCGTGAATAATGTTTACATCGTTTCCTAACAGGCCGATATTTGCCAATTTTGATATCTGACCTTTTTGATCTTCAGTAGAACTGGCATGAATGGTTATAGGCAGGTCTAATTCCCTGGCACGTGACCAATCCTCTTTCAAAAATTGGGAATTAACAGATCGTGCTCCCAGACCTAAACTAATGTTTTTGTACTTTTTATCGCCTTCAATGATTTCCAGCACCTTTTTTATTCCTTCAAAGTCTGTAGGAGTGTCACAGCTTAGGTCCCGGTAAGGGCCGTAAGCCACGTGGCCTCGCATACCTGCTTCAGAAAAAGCATCAAAACTTGCCAGTACATATTCTGGAGTCCGGGCATTGTGGTTAAAATCATTCAGGCAGGTAATTCCAGCGTTCAATGCTTCAGCTGCGGCATATTTGGCGGCCAGCTTCATGTCTTGCGGACTATAAAGCTTACTATACCTTGCCGTCATAGGAAAATAACCTTCGTTTTTCGAATCTCCGGCCATGCTGCGGAGTAACGAAGTCCACAGATGCCAGTGATTGTCTATTAAACCGGGAAGTAAAATTGCTCCTTCTCCATCAATAATTTCAGTATTGGGAAAATCTGCTTCATCTTCGGAAACAGATTTAATAATTCCATTTTCCACCACTACAGAGGCACGCTCAAAATCACCAATATCGGCATCCATAGAAAGCACCTGCACATTCTTAATGACGAAATTTGTCATTTTTACAGGTCCTTCAGCTGAAAGTCCTTCCTCAAAAGATAAAATTTTAGTGGGTAAAAAGCCTGCGGCAGAAAATACACCGGCCTTCTTTATAAATTCTCTTCTTTCTATGCCCATCTTCAATGTTTTTAGTAAAAATATAAGGAAAATGGTCAAAACTACCTCTTAACAAAGAGCTAATTCTATAAAATACCAAATATTACCTCCTTCTACTTATAAACTACCTTAAGAAGATGAGGACGTGTAATTTTTAATAAACACTATAGTCACAAAATGAATTGAAATATAAAAAATCTCGGCAGAAGATATTTTTCTCTGAAGATTATTTCTTTTTTAGTAGTAGAAAATGATCTACGGAATATTTCCCGGCCCCGGTGAGCAATAAAAGGATAAAGCCGAACATGTAAAGCAACGGTAATTCCTGCCTTCCAAAACCATCTGGTATGTGTACGATAAGCGCTGCCACGGCCATGGTGATAATAAGCGGAATTGCAGCAAGTCTTGTGGCGAAACCAAAAATAATAAGAACCGCACACACAAATTCGGCAAAAACTGCCAGGGTAAAACTTACTGTTTCCCCTAAACCGATAGGATCTGCAAAAGCAATTTCTTCGCTGTTGAAAAAAGTGATAAGCTTTGGAATGCCGTGCGTAAGCATTAAGGCTGAAATAGCTATCCTGAATATGAGAAGTGCGACATCTACACTTTGAAGATTTAAACTTGTTGAGTAAGAATTTTTCATAGGGAATTAAAAATTTTGATGAAGATACCAATTTTAAGGAATAAAAGATCGCTTCACTATAAGATTTCTATGGTATCTGTAGTAATTGAATGTTTCCTTTGATAAAAGTTAATTTTTGATGGTCAACACTAATCAGGGAAGTACATACCTGTACTGACAACTTTCCACCTAAATTGAACTCTCAAATTTTCACTCCTTCATTCTTTAAACTTTAAAAACTTTAAACCTTGAACCTTTAACTCTTTAAACCACATACCACATCAAAAGGGACATTCCCAAACCAACAAATGCAATAATGGTTGTCATCATGGTCCATGTTTTAAAAGTCTGCTTTTCGGTTAAACCCAAATACTGGCCCACCAACCAGAATCCGCTGTCATTTACATGAGAAAGCACCGAAGCTCCTGCAGCAATAGCAATTACGATTAAAGAAGTCTGACTCATAGAATACATTCCGTCGGTTAAAACAGGAGCAGTAATTCCCGCTGCGGTGATCATTGCCACCGTGGACGATCCCTGTAAAATCCTTACGAGTGCAGCTACAATAAAGCCAAATAAAAGCGGATTAAAAAAGGTATCATTTAATCCTGCAGCAATCATCTCCCCCGCCCCGGTGTTTATAAGTATCTGCTTAAATGCACCACCGGCACCTGTTAGCAAAATAATGATTCCAGCCGCCTGAAAAGATTTTGTGGCCACCTTAAGCAAATATTCCTTTTGCATTCCGCGTCTCACTCCAAGAAAATACCAGGCGATTAAATTGGCAATTATCAATGCAGTAAAAGGATGCCCAAGAAGTTCAACAATATAGAGAACACTTTCAGGAATATTAGCATCGGCGAAAAATGGACTTCCCAATATCGTGTTGATCACGATAAGAAGAATTGGGATAAAAATGATAGAAATAATTAGCCCAGGTGAAGGCGCCATTTTTTCATCATAATCCTCCTTTTCTTCAAAAACTTTAGGTTCTACAAAAATCTTTTTTGAAATAAAACGGGAAAAAACAGGTCCGCTGATAATGGCTGCGGGTATTCCCGCTAAAAATCCGAAGACGATCACCCAACCCAAATCTGCTCCCAAAATATCTGCTACGGCGATTGGACCGGGAGTTGGAGGAATAAAAGCGTGCGTTATTGCTAATCCTGCCAGTAACGGGAGCGCATAGAGGAGCAGGGATTTTCCCGTGCGCTTACTTAATGCATAAGTAATTGGTACAAGAATAATAAAAGCAACATCAAAAAATACGGGAATGGCCACGGCAAACCCGGTAATCATCATGGCCCATGGTGCATTTTTTTCTCCGGTTTTCTTCAACATATAAGAAGCCAGCCGCTGTGCGCCACCAGATTGTTCCAGAATTCCACCAAAAAGCGTGCCTAGTCCAACAACAGTAGCTACAAAGCCCAGGGTGCTTCCCATGCCGTCTTTCATGGTTTCCAGGATTTCCCCCGCCGGCATTCCTGCCATCATTCCAACTGCAATACAAACGATTAATAAAGCAAGAAATGCCTGAATTTTGAGCCGTAAAATGAGGAAAAGCAGCAAAGCAATTCCTATAAAAACTGCAGAAAGTAACTGTATGTCCATTAATTATCTATCCATTGGGTGTGAAAGAACTTTCCTCTTGGTTCGTCTGTACGTTCGTAGGTGTGAGCCCCGAAGAAATCCCTTTGCGCCTGAATCATATTCGCAGAAGACTGGCCCGAGGTAAAGCTTAGCAAATAATTTGCTGCAGAAGATAATACCGGCAGCGGATAGCCTGCCTGTAAAGCCTGCCCAACTATGCCCGTAAGCGCAGCTTCAGAATTCTTGATAAGCGAAATAATTTCTGAATGCACAAGCACATTTTCTGAAGGTTTTTCTTTAAGAATATCAATCAAATCTTCCATAAAACTTGACCTGATAATACAGCCATTGGTCCAGATACGGGCAATTTCAGAAAGGTTAAGTTCCCATTGATAAGTTTTTGAAGCTTCCAGCAGCAAATCAAAACCTATGGCATGGTTAATTATACTTCCTGCCTTATAGGCTTTAAACAGATCATCTGATATTTTCTGAATATCTGTAACGGACTTGAATTCCCGGTGATAAGCCTGCATTGCCTTTACACGCTCCTGCTTTTTCCCGGAAATATTCCTGGCAAGAACTGCCGCGGTAATTGTATCCAGCGGTACGCCAAGTTCCAGTGCTGCATTTGTGGACCAGCCGCCTGTTCCTTTTTGTTTGGCAGCATCCAGGATTTTATCGATCAGGAATCCGTCATCTTCTTTTTTCCGGAGAATATCTATAGAAATTTCTAGCAGGAAACTCTTCATTTCTTGGTTCCACTCTTCAAAAAGATCAGCAATTTCCAGCGGTGTGGCATTGGCGCCAAATCTTAGAAAATGATAAGTTTCTGCAATTAGCTGCATCTCCCCATATTCTACTCCGTTATGCAGCATTTTCACAAAATGTCCGGCGCCGTTTGGCCCCACGTGTGTACAGCAGGGATCACCATTTTTGTCTTTTGCAGCTATTTTTTCCAGTAGTTCCCCTGCCCTATTATAAGCATTTTCGGGACCTCCCGGCATAATAGAAGGTCCTTTCAAAGCACCTTCTTCTCCACCCGAAATTCCGGCACCCATAAAGAGGATTCCCTGCTTTTTAAGATCATTTTCTCTTCTTATTGTGTCTTTATAATGGGAATTTCCCCCATCGATGATTAGATCGTCTTCTTCCAGAAAGGGCAAAAGGCTTTCAATAACCATATCTACCGCGGGACCGGCATTTACCATAAGGATAATGTTCCTTGGTCTCTCGATACTTTTTATAAATTTTTCAAGGTTGTCAAACCACGGAAATTCATAAACTAATTTATTTTCCTCAGCAAAATTCCTGGCAATATCTACTTCCAGCTCCTCTACATGGCGGTTAAAAACAGTAATATCCACTCCCTTTGAAGCAAAATTTAAAGAGAGGCTTTTCCCCATAACTCCAAGGCCCACCAAACCAATACGAGGCTTCTTTTTCTTATTAAGTTTGCTCATTATTTCATCCAGAATCTCCTCTTTAGATGCCTCTACATTTATGTGAAAACCGTAATTTGGCATTTCCAGGGTATCAAACTGGGATTTGAGCAGTTCTGGCTTAAAATAATGATCTTCCCTGCCTGACAGTCGATTAAAAATAGTTTCATACTCACTGTGAAGAAATATCCAGGTAATCTCTTTTTTAGGTATAGATTGTAGTTGCTTGCGATATTGTTCTTTTAAAGCAGAACACGCTAAAACGGCACCATCCCCTTTTTCCCATTCGGAAATTTTATTTGCCAGCGTTTCCAGCCAGCCGTAGCGGTCGCTGTCCTGTAACGGAAATCCGTCTTCCATTTTTTTGCGGCTTGCTGAAGGATGAAAATCATCTGCATCATAGAATGGAATATCTAATCTTTTTGCCAGAAGTTTTCCAATAGTCGTTTTTCCAACCCCGGAAACTCCCATTACAATGTACACCTGCATATAGTTTTTAATTATAGTTAATATTCAAAATTTTAAGTTTTTTTGATGATGCACCCATTGTAAATTCGGCTGTTTCACCAGTCTTTTTACCAGTTAATGCTCTTGCTATCGGGGCTACAAAAGCAATTTTTTGTTTTTTAACATCGGCTTCGTCCACACCTACAATTTGAAACTTTTGAGTCAACTCTTTATCAAGGTCTGTAAACTCTACCAGTGCACCAAATCTCACTTCGTCCTGCGCCTGATCTTTGGGCTCAATCACGCGGGCAGAATTTAAACGCTCATTTAGAAGTTTCACTTTCCCGTCTATTACAGCCTGCGCACGTCGTCGTTCCATTTCATTTTCAGGGTCTAAAGCAGCCCTTTCCTGTTCAAGTTGCCTTTTTTCCTCCAGTAGTTCCTCCATCCCCACGGGCGTCACATAATTTGTAACGCCTGCCGGCAATGCTGCTCTTGGTGGTATAATTGGTGCTTCTTCCTGGTCTTCTTCTTTTACAAATCCTCTGCTCATTTCCTTGTTTTCTATAGAATTTAACAATATACTCAAATTTTATACATCCTGAAATGTAAAGTTATACGGAAAAGAAATTATCATTACGGAATTGCTATTTTTGCCGTTTTAGATGATAGGCTGAACTTTAGTTTCTGAAATTAATGTAGAGAATATGAAAAAATTACTGGTGATTGGATATGTGTGGCCCGAACCCGACTCTTCTGCTGCCGGAAGACGGATGATGCAGCTTCTGGAGTTTTTTCTGGCTGAGAATTACCAGATCACCTTTGCCTCTACTGCTCATAAAACAGCCTTTATGGCCAATTTGGAAGAATTTGGAGTCTCGACAGAAGAGATAAAGGTGAACGATCCAGAATTTGATCGTTTTTTGTACAAATTAAACCCGGAAGTTGTTCTTTTTGATCGTTTTATGATTGAGGAGCAGTTTGGCTGGCGCGTAGAGAAGATCTGCCCAGATGCTATTAAAATTTTGGATACCGAAGATTTGCATTTTTTGAGGGATGCCAGGATGGAGGCCCAAAAACGACAATTATCGGCAAAGAGTATTTACATGGACGCCGATTTGACTAAGCGGGAGATTGCGGCTATTTACCGCAGCGATCTCAGCTTAATTATTTCTGAAGTTGAAATGGAAATCCTTAAATCAGATTTTGGAATAGACGAAAATGTTCTTCTTTACCTTCCGTTTATGCTTAATCCCCTTTCTGAAGAAGAAATTCAGCAGTCGCCTTCATTTAAAGAACGAAAAGATTTTGTATTCATTGGCACTTTTAAGCATAAGCCCAATTGGAATGCTGTTCTTCAGTTAAAGCACCATATTTGGCCAATAATAAGAGAAAATCTTCCTGAAGCCGAATTACATATTTATGGTTCTTATCCTACTCAGAAAGTCCTGGATCTGCACGATCCAAAATCTGGATTTTTAGTGAAAGGGCGTGCCGGCAGTGTTTTTCAAGTTATGAAAAAGGCAAAAGTTTGTCTTGCTCCCCTTCAGTTTGGGGCGGGTTTAAAGGGAAAATTTATAGATGCTATGCGCTGTGGAACTCCTTGTGTGACTACAAATATTGGTGCGGAGGGAATTGCCGGAGAAACTAACTGGAGCGGTTTTATTGAAGATGAAAAACGTCTTTTTGCAGAAAAGGCAGTTTTATTATATAGCAATCAACGAATTTGGAAAAAAGCGCAGTCCAACGGGTTTTCAATTATAAACACACGGTTTTCAAAACAGAAATTTGAAAATATTTTTCATCAAAACCTACAGGAAATTAAAGAGAACCTGGTTTCCCATCGCAAATTGAATTTTACAGGTGCAATGTTAAGGCACCACTTGCATAGAAGTACTTACTTTATGTCAAAATACATCCAGGAAAAAAATAAGAAAACCGCCGACTAAAAGCCGGCGGTCCTCACACGAAAATGAACATTTACAAGAAACGTCCAGTAACAGCAAAGTCTAAACAACCTGAGTACTTTTATTCTGTATAAAAAGTTTCTCGTTCAGTTTTCTTAAAGTAGCGATTTTGTTTTGCGTGTCCACAAGAAGCGAAATGTTGTTATTGCTGCCGCCGTAGGAAATCATACGTACGGGAATATCGTTTAAAAGCTCAAAAAGCCTGTATGTTTGCTTGTCCTCAATTACAGATTCTCCTACAATACAAATTATACTGTGGTTCTTCTCTACGGTAATTTCTCCGTAAGAATCCAGTTCCTTAAGAATTTTGTCCAGGTTGCGATCGTCATCTATAGTTAGTGAAATTGCAATTTCTGAAGTGGTGATCATATCAATGGCCGTTTCGTAATTGTCGAAAACATCAAAAATTTTCCGAAGAAATCCATGAGCCATGAGCATCCTGTTGGATTTAATTTTAATAGCAGTAATGCCGTCTTTTGCTGAAATCGCTTTTAATCCTTTTTCTTTAGCTTCAGGAGAAATCCTGGTTCCCTGGGAATCTGGGGTAAAAGTATTCTTCAGGAAAATTGGAATATCTTTGTCGATAACCGGGGAAATTGTTTGCGGGTGCAAGATTTTTGCTCCAAAATAAGCTAATTCAGCAGCCTCTTCAAAACTCAGCTCAGAAATACGGTGTGTATTTTCGACATAACGGGGATCATTATTATGAAGCCCATCTATATCTGTCCAAATCTGTACTTCTTCAGCATTAATAGAGGCTCCCAGGATTGTGGCAGAATAATCGCTGCCTCCCCGTTTTAGTGTACTAATCTCATTGTCTTTGTTAATCCTTACAAAACCCTGTGTAATATAAATATCGCTTTCCGGCTTACTGTCAATCACTTTATTGAAGTGCTCTCCTACAATTTTAGTATTAGGATTCTCAAGATTACTCACATACATAAATTCCTTTGCATCCAACCATTGATTCTGAACATTTTCACTTTCAAGATACTTTGAAAAAATATAGGTGAGCATCGTTTCACCGTAAGTGACAGTTTCGGCATATATTTTTTCTGAATAAGTATTTCCGGAAGTCTCCTTAAGTTGTGACAGGATCTCATAAATATGAGCAAGGGTTGCTTTCCTGATTTTTTCATCTTTAACAAGATCGTTAACGGCACTTTCATGCCGCTCCTTTAAGGGTTTTATAATTGCATCGATTTCTTCGTGATTTCCGGTTTTAATGGCTTCAGAAACGGCAACGAGTTCGTTGGTAACCCCGGACATTGCTGAAAGGACCAATAACTTTTTACCTTCCCTGGACTGGACGATATTTTTTACATTCTTTATACTCTCTACGGAACCTACAGAAGTTCCTCCAAATTTCATTACCCTCATGGTCAAAAATTTAATGCTGCATAATTACTTTTTAAAGCTATGCAGCGAAAAAAAATGCCTGATTTTATATACATTTGTACAAAATGTGTAATATTTAACAATGAAGACGATTACAACTTGCGTTCATGACATTATTAAACACCAGCCATTTCTAGACGATGCCATGGCCCGGGATATTGTAAATTTTAGCGGACTGGCCGCAGATATACAACCCCAGGTTGAAAAAGAAATGCGCAAACCAGTAAAACAGGGGTCCATAATTATGGCTTTGCGCCGGTATGCGCCCAAACGAAGCAAAGTTAATATGAAGGCTCTGCGGGATCTTGGTGATATTGTAGTACGGTCTGGAATAACAGAATATACTTTTCTTAATTCAAATTCAATTATTTCGAGTAAAGCCAAGCTTCTGGAGGCGGTGAAGGACAGGACTGGCGTTTACCTGAATTATTCAAGTAATTATCAGGAGAGCAATATCCTCGTTTCGTCCTCCCTAACAAGCCTTGTTGAAGATTGTTTTAAAAATGAGGTGAGGGTTTCTGTTAAGGAGGAATTGTCCTCCATCACTATTGCACTGCCCAAAAACAGTTCCCAGAGTGTAGGTATGTATTTCTACATATTCAAGCTATTGGCTTATGAAGGAATCCCGGTTTTCGAAATGATTTCCACTTCTAATTACTTCGCGATATTTCTTGAGAAGGAATATGTAAACCAGGCGTTTTTGTTAATGAATGAGATAAAGGAATAAATTACCAGTACCCCAAAAACACTCCCGTTACGGCCACAGCTGCTATTAAAATAATAAGGACAATAGCTATAAAGGTGCCGCCGAATCTGGTTTTTTTGTTGTCTTCTACAACATAATCTTCAGTATTATGGTTGTACTTGTTTTTATTTTCCATGTGTGGTTGGTTTTGATTGCTTTTACTTAATTTGATACCACCAGATTTCATTCTGGAAATTCATTGGTAGTACCAGTTTTT
>NZ_JAVRHP010000259.1:0-961 GCF_031846505.1 Autumnicola edwardsiae | reverse complement strand
GGGAAACTCAAAAAATACCTCAAATCTTCCGAGGTTATGGATTTGCTTCAGGTAAGCCCTGGCACTTTGCAAAACCTTCGTATCAATGGTACATTGCCGTACACAAAAGTAGGTGGAATTATCTATTACGATACCGAGGAAATTCAAAAAGTGATGGATGGGAACCGAGTGCATCACGGTCTAAATTCTTAAGCTATGAACTATATAAAGCAACTTAATGCGGCTTTTGAGAAGTTCTATTTTGATGACCGCCTAAACCCTACCCATATCAGCCTTTATATGGCGTTGTTCCAAGAATGGAATAGCAGCCGCTTTGCCAATGAATTTTATGTAAACCGTCGCGATTTGATGCGGGTGGCCAAGATCGGTTCAAAATCGACGTACCATCGGTGCGTGACCGACCTCGATTTGTGGGATTATCTTTCCTATTTTCCGTCCAACAATCCTTACAAAGGAAGTAAAATCAAGATGTCCATTATAGGGACAACTGATGAACCGAATATGGGACAGTATGATCCCGAATTGGAACAACTTGCGGAACGGTACCATCCCACACGAGAACCAGTAGTGTACCAGCACCATCCCAACAACGAACAAGCTGTGTACCCGCACCGTCCCGTGAGTGGACAAGCACTGGTATCTAATATAAACAATAACAAACAGGTAAATATTAATAAAAAGCCAAAGGGCAGGCAGGCCGTTTTAGATTTTTTTGTTGAAAAATATTTTAATGCTGATGAAGGAAAAAAATTCTTTGCGCATTATGAAGCAACCCATTGGAAAACAAGCGATGGAAAAACAATCAGGGATTGGCATGCCTTAGCCAAAAACTGGATGGATAGGACCGAATTGTTTGACAAAAAAAACACACCAAACAAAGCGGGAGCGTCCCAAAATCGAGACAACCTAAAAACCAGTAAAACCAAGGATTATGGACAACCCCTCTAAAATAACCGAAGGC
>NZ_JAVRHP010000258.1:0-1012 GCF_031846505.1 Autumnicola edwardsiae | reverse complement strand
TTGACCGTAGAGAACATTGTTTTTGATAAGGATGAACTCTATTTCGTTATCGAGATTGAAAATACTTCTACAATGGATTACGATTTGAATTTCTTGAACCTATCAGTTGAAACTCGACAAAAAGGAAAAAGAAAATCATTGCAACGGCTCTATCAAGAACCGATATATAAACATAATCTGCCGTCCAAGATTATGGAAAATGAAACGGCTCGCTTTGTTTATGTATTATCCAAATTTTCATTATCTGATGACCGGAGGGCAATTTTGGAATTGAATGAAAAGAATGGCGAACGAAATATAAAAATGAAACTATCGCATAGGTATATTAATAACCCAAATTAATACTGATATGAAAAAATTTGTTGTTTTCTCGCTCATAGCGCTGTTACTTTCTTGTGCTGATTCTGAAACTAAAATCTCGGGGCCAAGTGCCACAGCCCAAATTGTTATTGAAAGCTTTTATGAAAAAGATGAAGAAACTTTAAAGGCTAACTCAACACCACAGGCATATTCTAACTATATGAATACTATAAATATGTTTAATGCTACGGTAAAGGATGATTCCAACTTTACTGTTTTGCAGGATACGATTATGGGGAACGTGGCTTGGGTAAAATATACCACAGCTTATGATAAAACGCCTGGTGTTTTTAAACTGGTTAAACAGGAAGGCAAATGGCTGGCTACCGCAAGAGGTTCAAAGGATAAAGCGCCTTTTTAATAGAGTTTTCTATTTTTCATCGAGGTTGATTTCCCAAGAGCCTCTTGTATCACCGTGACGGACTAAAAAACCTTTATTTTTGATAGCTGTAATGTGCTTACCAACGGCAAATTCATTAATAGCCAAAGCTGAAGGACAAATATTGTTCTTCAACCTGTCTTTAATTTTTAACTGGTCACCGTCGCATCAGCCAAACCGAAAGTGTTCTCTTCCTTATCAATACCGATCTAGATAATGCCACCTTCACGATAATTCAGAAATGCAATTACCTCTTTTCAAGTCCATCGGATA
>NZ_JAVRHP010000257.1:0-1014 GCF_031846505.1 Autumnicola edwardsiae | reverse complement strand
CAGAGCGGGTTTAAGCAGTAAATAATTTTAGGGTAAATGATGTAGCGCGCTGGTACAGTTTAAACTTTAGGAAGACGATAAACCCCACCGAACCAAGCTGTACAACCGGGGCAAAAAAGCCGCTGCCGACATCCGTCCCGAACAAGTTCGTCCAAAAGTTGGTGTTTATCTCGGTATAAAGCGCATTGACGAATACATTGACCAAAAAGAAGGCTGGCACTAGCATATAGACCGCAGCATACAATTTGAAAAAGTTAAAGGCCAATGATCTAAATTTCTCAAACACGGCCAGACTGATGACCAACGGAAAAAACGCCTGCATAATTCCCAAAAGAAAAAAACGTTCGGCTAAGAACAGCGGATAAATGAATAAATCGAGAATCCAGAGGATAACGCTTCCAATAAAGGCGAATGTCTTGAAGCCAAATAATGGTGTGACCAAGGCTTCATAAAGTAGGGTCATTGCATTTTTTGCTGCATCAATTAGATTTACATCCTCTTCAATGGGTATATCCTGCATCTGCAAGGGCAGTAAAGCGGGAGCCGTGCCTCTATATTGTGCCTCGATAGAAACAAGAATGCCATCAAAAAAGCCCAACACCTGTGTTGAAAAAATGACCAAAAGCACAACTGCAAAATTTTTGACCAGTTCCCCCGGACTCAATCCCCAGGTATAGCCATCCATATTGGCAACGCCCTCATTATATTTTTTGAGGATGTTGATCAGAAAGAAAAGTACCGCAAGCGTTTTCATTCCCCCAATGGTATATTGCGAGAAGTCGCTGTTTTGTATGGTCTGGAAAACGGTATCGACGTATTCCAACCCGATCCCTAAGATGATTGCCGCGGTCATAATTAGAATTCTGTTTCCCTGTTATTGATTTTATCCTGCATTTTCCTGAAGGAAATGATGTCGCGATAGCGCCTTGTTCTAACTGTTAGGTTGGATACCATCTCTTTTGATTCAATTTCCTTTTGCTTTAGGATATCGGCACGGTCGGCATCGCTCATTTT
>NZ_JAVRHP010000256.1:0-1029 GCF_031846505.1 Autumnicola edwardsiae | reverse complement strand
GTCCCTTTCCATTAAAACCGTTCTATTATGCCGACAAGTATTATTACCACAGACGACCTTCGGGAATTCAAAATGGAATTGCTCGATGACATCAAACAATTATTGACCAGACAAGCCAGCGGAAAGCTCAAAAAATACCTCAAATCTTCTGAGGTTATGGATTTGCTTCAGGTAAGTCCTGGCACATTGCAAAACCTTCGTATCAATGGCACATTGCCATACACTAAAGTTGGTGGTATCATTTATTACGACACCGAGGAAATTCAAAAAGTTATGGATGCCAACCGTGTGCACCACGGTCTAAACTCTTAAGCGATGAACTATATAAAGCTACTTAATGCGGCTTTTGAGAAGTTCTATTTTGATGACCGCCTTAATCCAACGCATATCAGCCTGTATATGGCGCTGTTCCAAGAATGGAACAGTTGCCGCTTTATGGATGAATTCTATGTGAACAGACGAGATGTAATGCGTTGTGCAAAGATAGGTTCAAAGTCCACTTACCATAGATGTATCGTGGAATTGGATTCGTGGCAATACCTCTCTTATTTTCCTTCTAACAATCCATACAAAGGCAGCAAAATTAAGATGGCCATTATTGGGACAAGTGATGAACCAGTTGTGGGACAGTACAATCCCATATTAGAACAACTTGCGGAACAGTACCATCCCAGAGGTGTACCGCTTGAGGGACACCACCATCCCAAAAATGGACAGGTTGTGAACCTACACCGTCCCATAGGTGGACAAGCATTGGTATCTGAAACAAACAATATCAAACAAGAAAACTATATAAAACAGCCAAAGGGCTGGCAGGCCGTTTTTGTTTTTTTTGAAGAAAAAGGTTTTGATGCTGATGAAGCAAAAAAATTCTTTGAGCATTACCAAACCCGAAATTGGCAAACTGGCGATGGAAAGGAAATTCGAGATTGGCGCGCCGTAGCCATCAACTGGATGGACAGAACCGAAATATTTGACGAGGAAAACAAACCAAACAAAAAACAAGCGTCCCAAATCAAGGACAACTTA
>NZ_JAVRHP010000255.1:0-1038 GCF_031846505.1 Autumnicola edwardsiae | reverse complement strand
AACCTGTGAAGGCGTCTTGAACCTGGCTCGAAAAACAAACCCCGAACCTTTTACCAAAGCCTGCAATATAGCACTGGAACATCAGAATTACTCTTACAAGTTCTTACAACAAGTCCTGGAAAACCGGATGACCGAATACCCTGAGGAGCCTGTGGTGAAATCTCTGCCCTCCCACGGAAATATCCGTGGGGCATCATCTTATAAATAAGTAACCTATTAAATTAATACACATATGAGTACCATTGAAAATCAATTAACACAGCTACGGCTTAATGGCATGCACAGCAGCTGGAAAGCCATGGTAGAAACCCGGCAGCACCACGAACTCTCCTTTGGAGAAGGCCTGGAAGTTTTATTACAGGCCGAAGCAGAAGACCGAACCCACCGCCGGTTTGAACGCCTGAAAAAAAGTGCACAGTTCAGGTATCAGGCTAGCGTGGAGGATTTGAATCTAAATGCCTCTAGAGGGATCAATAAAACCCAAATTACAGAACTCACCAGTGGCTCCTATCTAGAAAAAGGAGAATCGATCCTATTGACCGGGGCCACGGGTTGCGGGAAGAGCTTTCTTGCGTCAGCCCTGGGACACCAGGCTTGTAGTCAGGGCCATAAAGTGCTCTATTATAACACCCAAAAGTTAATGATGAAAACCAAAATGACCCGTATAGACGGAACCTTCCTAAAATTCTTTGATAAGCTGGCCAAGGCAAACCTGCTGATCCTGGATGATTTTGGACTGGCCCACCTGGACAGAAAACAGCAAATGGATCTGATGGAGATTATTGAGGATCGCCATGGAAGATCATCCACTATTATTGCCAGTCAGTTGCCAGTGGGAAGCTGGTATGAAATAATTGGAGAGGCAAGCATTGCCGATGCAATTTTAGATCGATTAGTACATACCTCACATCGAATAGAATTGAAAGGAGAAAGTCTAAGAAAAAAACTGTAATATTGTCATTATCTTATCTTTTTGACCAAAATCCTTAGGGGGGTCAGTATGGCCGGAACGGGGGGTCAGCATCACCGGAATATCCA
>NZ_JAVRHP010000254.1:0-1058 GCF_031846505.1 Autumnicola edwardsiae | reverse complement strand
TCATCGGATATGCGTTCGTTGCGCAATAAATTAAACACTACGGACAAGGCCGAAACAAGGGTGCACTATCAATAATTCGATTTGCGAAACACCTTTTTAGGTTCTAATCCAGTCGGCACTCTTATTTTTTCTGGTCTGATCCCTTGCAGATTTTGGTTTTTTAATGAGCCATAAATTTCTGCGTTAAGTTATTTTATTTTTCGGTCAGCTGAGGCAACCAAAACCAAACCGTGGGCAAATGTAGCCACATCCCACCGCTTGGTCAAGGTCAAGCCCTCTGGGATGCCGAACATTTTTCTGCGAAAAATAACCGCTCATACCTTGCCCCTTCTTCCCTGTGGCTGTTAATGCCCTGTTTTGGTATTGCTCGTTGCCTTACAAGCTGCCAAAACGATTTAAAATAATGTTTAACCTAAAAATTTTAATTATGGCAACAACAGTAAAACAAAACGGAACTGCAAAAAAGGAAAATGCATCCGTTAAAAAGGAAGTACAGAAAAAGTTGACCGATAAAGCTATTGGAAAAGCTGCTTCAACAGAAAAAGCGGTAGCATCCAAAAAGGCTACCATTAGTTTGGATGACCGAATCCAAAATTTTGAAAAATTGAGAGGATTGGCCACCCAACGGGAACGGTTGTCCCAAACCTTGAACGAGTTGACGAAGTTCAACTATAACCAAGGGGATTCAGCTTCATTTTACATCCGGGACTCCCACAATTTGGAGTTTAAAACGACCAATACGAACCTTATCAAATTGGTAACGGAACATTTGCAGTCCACTTTGGAGGAACGAAAGTCCGAAATTGAGGAACAGATTGTAGAGTTTGAGCTCTAAGGTAACTTCAAACCCTTTAAACAGGAAGCCTACTCCCCAAGAGTAGGTTTTCTTTTTTCCTTAAAAAAGGGAGGTATAGTATTCAATCAATATCGGCGCAAAGGTAAACTCGTAAAATACTCCCATCAAAAGCTTACGGCATAAAGCCGCTCCCGCACTCGCTATTTATTCCGTTTCCTTTTGAGCTGAGATTTTATCTTCCGTTTGGTTCTAGCTTAAATAT
>NZ_JAVRHP010000253.1:0-1062 GCF_031846505.1 Autumnicola edwardsiae | reverse complement strand
TTAAAAACAAATTTGCTTCCAAAAATAACCAGTTCGAGATGTGCGGCCGATTTGGCATTTAACCACTGGAATAAAAATAATATTGAATTGCAGGAAACTTTTAAAATTATACTGCTTAATAATGCTAATAAGGTTAAAGGAATTTATGATTACAGGGACCCTGGTCGATATTCGAATCCTATTCGCAGTAGTATTAAAGTCCTTGACCACGGCAATAATTTTAATGCACAATCACCCCAGTGGAACCCTTAAACCAAGTGAAGCAGATAAAAGCCTGACCCGGAAAATTAAAAATGCGGCATCTTTTTTTGATGTTAAAGTACTGGATCATATTATTCTAATTCCTGATGGTAATTATTACAGCTTTGCAGATGAAGGCATTCTGTAATTTACCTGGTCAATGCTAACCAGATTTTAAACACTTCTAATTTTAGGGGTGTTTTTTTAGGCTCAGATATTTCTTAATGAATTTTTTAAGCAAAGTAGTTCTATAACAGGAACGCGCAAAATAGCCTGGTTGGTGGTGCTTAAAAATATGAAGCATTTTACGTTCAGTTCAAGTAAAAAAGGAAAATCCCTGTTATCTGGATTTTCCTTTCTTTCATTAAATGAAAAATTCAAATGATTTTAAATATAGCAAAAAGTTTATTCGTCAGGTATTCTTTGCCTTGATTTTGTAAAAATAATGTATCTTTATTACACCGATTTTCAGTATTCAAATTTACGCAGTGTATCCATTTTTGACTTTCGCCGATATTCCTGCACATCAAAAAATTATTAATTCGGAAATTTTTCCGGGAATTGGCAAGTGGCTTTTGACTGTCTATAAGGACAGGCAACAAACCAAATTGTACGGCATTTTTGTCCCGCGCTGCGGGACGAAAAGGAGTAGCAAGAGGGTAACACGCTACGCGATGTTAAGCACTCCTTTTCGTTTTTAAATAACTGTAAACCAGTTGTTTAAAATATATTCAAATTCCTGTTTTTAAGCAATTTGCGACAAATGCCCTGCCAGGGCCCAATTTTAGGGAAGAATTTGCGACAAATCGGCGAATTATGGAT
>NZ_JAVRHP010000252.1:0-1083 GCF_031846505.1 Autumnicola edwardsiae | reverse complement strand
GAACTGCGGTGCTTGGCCTTGGTGATATAGGACCCGAAGCTTCTAAACCCGTGATGGAGGGAAAAGGACTTTTATTCAAGATCTTTGCAGATATTGATGTTTTTGATATTGAGGTAGATACCAAAGATGTAGATAAATTTATTGAGACAGTCAAAAACATTGCTCCCACCTTTGGCGGAATTAACCTTGAAGATATTAAAGCTCCCGAGGCTTTTGAAATTGAACAACGGCTAAAGGCAGAGTTGGACATCCCGGTAATGCACGATGACCAACACGGTACTGCAATCATCTCGGCAGCAGCTTTATTAAATGCGTTGGAATTGGCCAAAAAGAAGATCGAAAAAGTGAAAATTGTGGTAAGCGGTGCCGGTGCTGCTGCCGTTTCCTGTACTAAACTTTACAAAGCTTTTGGAGCCAAAGCCGAAAATATTGTGATGTTAGACAGTAAAGGAGTGATTAGGAAGGACCGTCCGGGAATTTCCGAAGAAAAGATAGAATTTGCTACCGACAGGAAGATTGATACTTTGGGCGAAGCCATGAAGAATGCCGATGTGTTTATAGGGCTTTCTATTGCAGATATTGTCTCTCCGGAAATGCTCACCAGTATGGCTAAAAAGCCAATCGTTTTTGCTATGGCAAATCCAAATCCTGAAATTGACTATCAATTAGCTATGGATACTCGTAAGGATATAATTATGGCTACCGGTAGAAGTGACCATCCAAACCAGGTAAACAATGTACTTGGTTTTCCTTTTATCTTTAGAGGCGCACTGGATGTGCGTGCTACCAAAATAAATGAAGAGATGAAGATGGCTGCGGTCCAGGCCCTTGCAGAACTTGCAAAAGAGGCTGTGCCGGAGCAGGTGAACATCGCCTATGGGGAAACCCGCCTGAATTTTGGCCCCGAGTATATTATTCCGAAGCCATTTGATCCAAGATTGATTTCGAAAGTACCGCCGGCAGTGGCAAGAGCAGCGATGGAAAGCGGTGTGGCGAAAGAACCTATTCAGGACTGGCAGAAGTATGAAGATGAGTTGCTGGAACGTATGGGCAACGACAATAAAATTACACGCCTGCTTCTTA
>NZ_JAVRHP010000251.1:0-1091 GCF_031846505.1 Autumnicola edwardsiae | reverse complement strand
TAAGCTACAGCGGAAGTTTAAAAACAAATTTGCTTCCAAAAATAACCAGTTCCAGGTGTGCGGCAGAATTAGCCTTTGAGCAATGGAATAAAAATAATATTGAATTGCAGGAAACTTTTAAAATTATACTGCTCAATAATGCTAATAAGGTTAAAGGAATTTATGAAGTTTCGAATGGAGGTATTACCGGAACCCTGGTCGATGTTCGAATCCTATTTGCAGTAGTATTAAAGTCCTTAACCACGGCAATAATTTTATTGCACAATCACCCCAGCGGAACCCTTAGACCAAGTGAAGCAGATAAAAGCCTGACCAGAAAAATTAAAAATGCGGCATCATTTTTTGATGTTAAAGTACTGGATCATATTATTCTTATTCCTGATGGTAATTATTACAGTTTTGCGGATGAGGGAATTCTGTAATTTACCTGGCCAATGCTAACCAGATTTTAAACACTTCTATTTTTAGAGGTGTTTTTTTGGCTTAAGATTTCTCAACGAATCTTAAGCAAAGCAGCTCCAAAAGAAACACAAAAATAGTCTGGTTGGTTGTGCTCAAAAATAAGGAGCATTTCACATTCAGTTCAAGTAAAAAAGGAAAATCCGCTGTTACCTGGATTTTCCTTTCTATCATTAAATGAAAAATTCAAATGATTATAAATATAGAAAAAAATTATTCGTTAGGTATTCTTTGTCTTGATTTTATAAAAAAAATGTATCTTTATTTCGCTGATCTTCAGCATTCAAATTTACGCAGGGCTATCTATTTTTGACTTTCGCCGATAAACCTGCACATCAAAAAAAATATTAATCCGGAAATTTTTTCCGGGAATTGGCAAGTGGCTTTTGACTGTCTATTAAGACAGCCAACAGTCCAAATTGTACGGAATTTTTGTCCCGCGCTGCGGGACGAAAAGGAGTAGCAAGAGGGTAACACGCTACGCGATGTTAAACACTCCTTTTCGTTTTTAAATAACTGTAAATCAGTTGTTTAAATTATATTTAAATTCCTGAGTTTTAGCAATTTGCGACAAATGGCCCGCCAGCGCCCATTTCTAGGGAAGAATTTGCGACAAATCGGCGAATTATGGA
>NZ_JAVRHP010000250.1:0-1135 GCF_031846505.1 Autumnicola edwardsiae | reverse complement strand
ATCACTCATTCCGTTATTTTCCCTAAATCTCTTTGCATACAATCCCTGATGCGCTTTACTGGTCTTTCCATTTATTTTGAGGTCTTCATCTAAGCTTATGTACATATAAGACTTAAATTCAGAAAGTGTAGTTGGGATAAGATCTACCCATGCTGAAGTACCTTCTTCCCTTATGAGCCTGCCCTGGAAATTTCTCGCGCGTTTTGGCAATTCTCCTACAGAAGCAAAAGGATCTGTCGCATCTAGTAACAGGGTTTGCTCCGGAAGTTCTACGGAAGCTATCAGGTAGTTAAAGCCGGTCCTGGTAGGAAACACCGGAATTCCATTATCTGGCGTGCTTACAAGAACCGGATTTGCTGTTAAACCTGCGTACTGAAGCATAGAAGTAAGCATAAGGTTAATATCTGCACAGTTTCCTGCCCCGTCCTGGTATGCAGATTTTAAGCCATTATCTGTATAATATCCTACAAAGTCATTCCACCTCACCTTCTTTTTCACATAGTTATATATCATAGCTACTTTGGTAGCGGGGTTGGAAACACCTTCCAGCAATTGATCTATATCTTTCCTAAAGTACCTGTCCTGTTTCAATTCCTTTCCCAGACTGCCTTCGTAAATGGTTTTGGTAACACTCTCCCAGGTTTCCGTAAAATTCTCTATAGTAGAATTAGGGAATTTTGTATACATAAGCTCCCACTTAAGGTATGCCGCATAGTTTTCAAGATAATCCACAAAAGGCTCTTCTTTTAATGCAGGAATATCGTCTTCTTCAATCGTATAGACATTGAGCATATAATCTATAGAATTAGTGGAATAATCTGAAGAAGTGGTCCAACCGTTATTATTTCTATGGCTTTGCTGATAGGCGTATCTAAAAGACTCTCCAGATTTGTCTATGTTGAAAATTAAACCGGACTTGAGGTTAGAATGCAGTTTGAAACCGAAAAACTCCGGGATTTTCACCTGCACTTCCATCCGCTTTACAGGGATGGTGTATTGTAATTTGGTATCATCTATACTGGTTAAAAAAGGCGATCTGATTGTATATGAATATTCAATTACACTACCTTCTGTAACAGCCGGCATCGTAATTTTTGTTTTGAGCCTGTACTTATTTACTTCTTCATCAAAGATC
>NZ_JAVRHP010000025.1:0-43744 GCF_031846505.1 Autumnicola edwardsiae | reverse complement strand
GAATGGTGAAGTTTGGGATAATGAGATTATTGTAAGCCATATGGACAATGCGAGGGGACAGGAGCAGCCGGAGCGAATCAATTCTTTTGATTTTGTAGAAATTAAAATTCAGGATAAAACAGCGTGGGTGGCTTATCATAATAACGCGAGGTTCCTGGTAGACGGTAAACCTGTAGGGGAGATGAACTGGCTGGAAAGTGCGATCGCGGTCCTTACTGAAGATGGCTGGAGATTACAACTTTTACATTCTACGTTACTTAAAGAGAAGTAAGTTTAGCGGCAATGATTAAGCCCCGTTAAAAACAATGAGTGCCGAAAATTGGCAATTTTCGACCTATACCTTTAAGGAGCATAGGTATAAGCCTGCTTTACTTCCCGGAAATATTTATCTGGAAACCTTCAAATTAATATGTTGAAATGCTTAGACATTATAGAACCCGCTTGTTTTTTATTTATGACTGAAAAATTCCGAAACAAATACCGAATCCCTTCTGCTCGCCTGCAAAACTGGGATTATTCCTGGAACGCTGCATATTTCATAACGATTTGCACTCATAATCGCCAAAATTTCTTCGGAAGAATTGCTGATGGAAAAATGCAATTATCGGAAATTGGAAAAATTACCCATCACTTCTGGAACGAAATCCCTAATCATTTCCCATATATCCAACTCGGGGAATTCATTGCCATGCCCAACCACATCCACGGAATTATTATCATTGATAATAATGTACAGACGCCCAAGTTGGGCGTCTCTAGCGCAAATTCGGAACGCGCAAATTCGGAACGCGCAAATTCGGAACGCGCAAATCCCCCAAATTTTTCCAAAAACCGCGGCAACGGCACGGAAAATGAATCCGATAAAAAACACAAATCCGGCGGGAAAAATGAACAATGGAAACCCGGCACCCTTGGCGTGATCATCAATCAATATAAACGCATTTGCACGATACACGCACGAAAAATCAATCCTGATTTTGCCTGGCAAACCCGGTTTTATGATATAATAATTCGGGATGACCGGGCATTTAATAACATTTCTGAATACATCAAAAATAATCCTACAAAATGGGCGGCGGACAAATTCCATCATCAGAATAAAAAATGATTTTTTGTTTTACAGAATGTTTCCTGCTAAACCACTTAAATTTGTAGTACGCGCTGCTTAGGGGCGAAAACTGAAGAATTTATGGATACATCTAAAAAACCTGAAGTCTGGCTTCGCGGCTCCGTTCCCGGCATTCCAGCCTTTTTACAACCTGCTGCTCACGCCTTATTGCAGTCTAAAGAAGAGGTTTTTAAGTATACCGAAGCTTTTCCTGAAGCCTTGATATGGGAAAAACCTGCGGGACGTGCATCTGTTGGATTTCATTTGCAGCATATCACCGGAGTTTTAGATCGAATGCTTACTTATGCTGAAGGAAATTCGCTTTCTGAAGAGCAATTTGCATTTTTGCGCAGGGAAGGTGAGCCGACTGAAGATCGAAAATTGGCAAATTTAACCACTGACTTTTCTAAAAAGGTAGACCAAGCTTTGGAGATTTTTAAAGCCACTCCTGAAGCAATTCTAACCGAAAAACGCACTGTAGGAAGGAAGAAAATGCCTTCTACCATGCTGGGATTATACTTTCACGCTGCAGAACACAGTCAGCGGCATGTAGGGCAAATGCTGGTAACGATTAGTGTATTGAAAATTGCCTAAAAAAGTAACTGACTCAAATCCACATTTCCACCGGAAATAATTATCCCGACTTTCTTATTCCGGAATTTCTCTTTTTCCCGGAAAACTGCGGCCAAGGCGGTGGCACTGGAGGGTTCTACCACAATTTTCATTCGCTCCCAAATAATCCTTAACGCTTCGATAATTTCATTTTCTTCCACCCGAATAATTTCAGAAACATATTGCTGAATTATAGGGAAGTTTTTGTCTCCCAGATTAGTTTTGAGTCCGTCGCCAATAGTATTTGTAGTTTCGTTAGTTTCAATATTCCCGCTTTTTAATGAGCGGTAAGCATCATCTGCTTCAAAAGGTTCGGCGCCAATCGTTTTACAGTTTCTTCCGAAGAAATGCGCCGCAAGGGCAGTACCGGCAATGAGTCCGCCGCCACCAACCGGAGTTACGATAAGATCGAGATCGGGATGTTCCTGCAAAAGTTCTATTGCTGCAGTTCCCTGGCCCAGGATTACATTGGTATTGTTGGAAGGATGTAAAAAACCGGCTCCCGTTTCTTTCATGATGCGCTGCGCTGTTTCTTCGCGATCTTTTAAAGTTGGAGGACATTCGGTAATGATTCCGCCGTAAGTTTTAACTGCGTTTTTCTTCACTTGCGGGGCAGAGGAAGGCATTACAATATAAGCAGGAATCCCGATACTCTTAGCAGCAAGGGAGAGCGCCTGTGCAAAGTTACCCGAAGAATGTGTGACCACTCCTTTTTTCTGCTGTTCTTTGGAAAGCTGAAGAATGGCATTCGTAGCACCACGCATTTTAAAAGCGCCCATTCGTTGAAAATTCTCACATTTAAAAAACAATTCTGTTCCCGAAATTTCGTTTATGAGAGAGGAGTGTAAAACGGGAGTTTTATGAATATACGGGAGAATGCGTTGGTGAACTTCTTCAAGTTCCTGCTTAGAATACATAGCTGATTTTTTTCCTAAAGTTATAAATTTAGACCGGAATTCCCCACGGGAAAAGAATTCCTAAAACAGGAATGGCGTTAAAAGAAAAACCTTTTTAGAGTTCTTGACAATTAGAAAATATTGATCTATCGTGGCGGAAAATATATAAGGCTGAAAATTGTGATTTTGGAGAATCTCTTAGAATAGGAAAAAAGCGACCACTAATCCACGAATTTTTTGGCAAAATGAAGATCTTTCTGATTCCAATAATTGCTTTGCAAACCAGACCTCACAGGTTTTAAAAACCTGTGAGGTCTGGTGTTTTTTGGCCTTATGCTTTATGCAAAATCATGCAAATTACTTCTGGTCTAAGAGTAAAATTCACTACTCTTCCTCAACAGGAATAGTTAGCAAAGGAATATTTGATTTCTTAAAGAGTTCTAAGGAAACACTTTCCGAGAAAAGATTGAAGAAAAATCCGTGTTGATGGGTGCTTACGATCATGAGGTCAGCCTGCAATTCTTCAGCTTCTTTCAGGATCATTTCTACCGTAGAACCTTGGATAAGCAGCGCTTCAACCTGAATGTCCTTATTCAGAAATGAATCGCATAAATCCTGTAAATTTCTGTGTTCCTCACGGTATTCTTCAGCTTTTAAATCCCGAATGTATTGAGGTCCCGGCTCGTAACCTATAAAATCCGGCTCCGGATCTGTAACGTGGAGGAGCCAGATTTTTGCATGATATTTTTCTGCAAGGCTTTCTGCATAGTTAAGCAGTTCTTTCACAGTTTTATTAAAATCTACTGCAACAAGAATAGTTTTTATCTCTACCATACTATTTTACAGATTTAATAACCTTTATCTCTCTCTACCACGTTTTTAAGCGGCTCCTCTTCCTGAAGGCGCTCATAGTTTTCGATAATCTGCGGAACAACAGAAGATGCTTTGGTAACACTCGCTATATGCGGTGTAATAAGAATTTGGGTATTGGTCCAGAAAGGATGCTCTTCGGGCAAAGGTTCTTCTCTGAAAACGTCCAGCGCAGCTCCGGAAAGATGTCCGTTGCCAATCATCCTCAGTAAATCCTGTTCTACAAGATGTTCTCCCCTGGCCACATTAATCACGTAAGCACCTTCGGGCAGTTTTTCAAAAAGTTCCCTGTTCAGGATATTTTCTGTTGCCGGTGTAAGTGGTAATAAACAGACCAGTACTTCTACCTGCGGAAGAAATTCTTCCAGGCCATCTTCACCACAATAAGTATTGATATCCTTTTTGTCCTTATCACTTTTAGCCCATCCAAGAACGTTAAAACCATTCTTCGCCAGCTTCTCACCAACGGCAGTTCCTAAGACTCCAACACCCATAATACCTACTGTGGTATTCTTAGGTCTCTTATAAGTGTTATGCCTATCCCAGGCTTTTTCTGTTTGCTGGCTTTTATAAGAGGAGAGTTTCCTGAGATGGCTCATTACAAGCGCGAGAACAAAATCACTCATATCTGTAGTGAGTTGCTGATCTATTACCCGTGTGATCTTAATATTTTCGGGTAGTTCCTTATCGCTGGTAATATGGTCTACACCTGCGCCCATAGAAGCGACCACCTTTAGATTTGGATAATTTTTGAACAGGCCGCGCGGATGGTTCCAGGCAAGTGCAAATTCCACCTCTTCCTTATCGTGGTCTTCTGGGTATACATAAATATTTAATCCCGGATGTTGGTTTTTTAAAGCTTCTAACCAGGGCTGCGGGTCTCTGCCCGGACTTACAATTAAAAATGACATTTTTCTTTTTCTTATTTGTTAATATTAGCTCACAAATGCACTAAAGCCGGTGATGGCTCTTCCTACAATGAGAGAATTTATTTCTTTAGTTCCTTCATAGCTATATATAGCTTCGGCATCGGCCACAAAGCGTGCAACGTCGTGTTCCAGTAAAATTCCGTTACCGCCTAAAACCTCACGGGCACGGCTCACCACATCCCTGGTGCGCATACTACAATAAACTTTAGCCAGCGATGCATGCTCATCTGTAAGCATATCCTGATCCTGCATCTCGCTAAGTCTGAAAACCAGGGTTTGCATGGCAGTAAGGTTGGAAAGCATCTCTACAAGGTGATTCTGAACTAGCTGATAAGATGCAATAGGCCTGCCAAATTGTTCCCTTTTTTTGGTATATGCAAGTGCACTTTCATAAGCTCCCCGGGCACATCCCACTGCCTGCCAGGCAACTCCCGCACGGGTCATCCTTAGCACATTTGCCGTGTCTTTAAAAGAATTGGCATTCTGAAGCCTGTCGCTTTCCGGCACCTTACAATCGGTGAGGGTGATGAGCGCATTCTGAACGATTCTCAGCGCCATTTTATCCTCCATTTTCTCAGCTTTAAAACCAGGATTTTCTTTCCGGACCAAAAAGCCCTTCACCTGGTTACTTTCTACATCTCTGGCCCATATAATTATGACATCGGCAAAAGTCGCGTTTCCTATCCATTTCTTCTGCCCGTTAATTACCCAGTTTTCACCATCAAATTTGCAGGTGGTTTCGAGCCCGCCGGCAGCTCCAGATCCTACGTTGGGTTCTGTAAGGCCAAAAGCACCAATCTTGTCCAGTTTTTGCATTTTCGGTAACCATTCCTGTTTTTGTTCTTCACTTCCGCACAGATAAATAGAACCCATTGCCAACCCGCTGTGCACACCAAAAAAGGTGGAGATGGAAACATCTACCCTTGCAATTTCCTGCGCGATTATGCCTTCCATTAAAAATGGCAAATTTGGGCATCCGTATCCTTCATAAGGCACTCCGGCGATGTCCAGTTCTTTAAATTTTTCAATAATTTCAAAAGGAAACTTAGCACGGTTCCAATGGTCGTTCGCTATGGGTCGCACTTCCTTTTCCATAAAATTGCGCACTTTCATCTGGAGTTCCCGTTGCTCTTTGGTTAGTTTCAGGTCCAGATTATAGAAATCGGCATCTGTAGGAGGGAGTTCACGTTCGCCTTTTTGCTGTTTTGTTTTTAACATTTTCATCAGCCCTTTAAGCTGCCTGTCGTCTAAAGTTCCCAAAGCTTTCATTGCTTCAGAAAGGTCTATCTGCTTATTAATTTGTTGCAATTGGTCGAGATCGACCGACTTTAACAGGTTGATCGTGTTTCTGACTTTTCCGAAGAATGACATAGAAGTAGTATTGGTTCTTTTTAAAAATAGACAAATTAAGCCTTTGCAGTTGTTAAACCTTTCCGAAGAAAAAGTCAAAAATATTTCGGCTAAATCAGCTGTTTATAAGGGGTGAATATTGCTACTGAAGTTTATAAGCTCTCCCTCAAAACTTTATGAAAGTTTTAGCGGACGGACCTTTAAGTACTATGCCGATATTGGTAATTTTAAGAAGGTCACCTTATTTGTCACCGTAAATATTTTCTTCGGAAGAAATTGACCATGGCGTTTAGAAATAGAAGGAAGGCATTATGTCTAATTATTAACCATTCAGAATATGAAAAATCCACAGGAAAAACACGTAAAACCACCTTACCCACAGGAAAGACAGGATGTACCGGGTCACGAAGATGAAATGCAGCCTCAGGTAGATCACGGGGAAGATTCCTATAGAGGTTCGGGAAAGCTCGAAGGTAAAAATGCAATTATTACAGGTGCCGATTCCGGTATTGGAAGGGCAGTGGCCATAGCTTATGCACGTGAGGGCGCAAATGTGCTTATTTCTTACCTTGAAGAGCATGAAGATGCTGAAGAAACCGCTAAATACGTGAAAGAGGCGGGGAAAAAGGCTGTTCTTATTGCAGGTGATGTAAGTGAACAGGAACATTGTGAGAAAATTGTACGTAAGGCAGTAGAAGAATTTGGACAAATTGATATCCTCGTAAACAATGCAGCCTTTCAAATGGCACGTGAATCTCTACAGGACGTTTCCAGTGAAGAGTGGGATTATACCTTTAAAACGAATATCTACTCGATGTTTTATTTGTGCAAGGCGGCAGAACCTCACATGAAGCCGGGAAGTACAATTGTGAATACCACCTCTATTAATGCCTATAAGCCAAAGCCGGTTTTGCTGGCCTATGCAGCTACCAAAGGAGCAATTCTGAATTTTACTGCAAATCTCGGTCAACTTCTTGCAGATAAAGGAATTCGCGTAAATTGTGTGGCGCCGGGACCGGTCTGGACCCCGCTTATTCCTGCTACAATGCCTATGGAAGAAGTGAAACAATTCGGAAAAAATACTCCGCTAAAACGCGCGGGGCAACCGGCAGAACTTGCTGCCGCTTACGTCCTGTTGGCTTCTGAAGATTCAAGTTATATGACAGGTTCGACGGTGCAAATCACGGGAGGAACTCCAACAATTTAAAAAATAGATTATGACCAACGATAATAACTATAACTGCGACAGGCGAAAATTTATAAAGGGAATGGGTCTCGCTACCGGCGGAGCATTAATGACTTCTCCTTTTTTGTCATTCATGGAGGCAGCAGCCGGAGAATCTGACAGGCCACTTAAAAATATGGGAATTGCACTGGTGGGCCTTGGCCGTTACAGTACAAATCAACTTGCACCTGCCCTGCAGGAAACGGAGAATTGCCACTTAGCAGGAATTGTGACCGGTTCCCCTTCAAAAGCAGAGGTTTGGAAAAGGAAGTATAACATCCCGGAAGGGAATGTCTATAATTATGACAATTTTGATGAGATTGCCAACAATAATGATATTGATATAGTTTACGTTGTAATGCCAACTGCCTTTCATGCCGAATTTGCTATACGTGCAGCAGAAGCTAAAAAGCATGTGATTTGTGAAAAACCAATGGCTACAACTGCAGAAGAGGCTCAGCGAATGGTTGATGCCTGTAATGCTAACGGAGTAAAACTCGCCATTGGCTACCGCCTGCATTTTGAACCTTATAATAAACGCGTCATGGAACTGGGCCAGAAGGAAGTCTTTGGAAAAGTAAAGAGCATAAAAGCTGCAGATAGCAGTGACATGACAGGGGGTAGCCTGGATGTTTGGCGTCTGGATAAAGAACGTGCCGGTGGCGGTCCGTTAATGGATCTGGGAATATACTGCGTTCAGGGAGCGGTTTATACCATGGGTAAAAAACCAATTGCTGTAAAAGCTGAATTTGGAGAAATTACGCACCCGGCTTATTTCCGGGATGTGGAACAATCTATAAAATGGGAAATGGAATTTGAAGATGGGGTAGTGGCTGAATGTGAAACCAGTTATGCAGATCCCGAAGAAAAAAAGCTTTTATCTGCTGAAGCCGAAAACGGTTGGTGGAAAGTTGATCCCGCCTATTCCTACGAAGGTAAAAAAGGAGAAACCAGCGAAGGGAAAATGGATTTCCCCAATGTTTACGAACAGGCGATACAAATGGACAGCCAGGCAGGAAGTTTTAGTAAAAATGAAGAATCTATTGTGCCGGGTGAAATGGGCGTCAGGGATATGAAGATTATTATGGCAATTTATGAATCGGCCCGAAATAATGGGGAGCGTGTGGAGATTAAGTATTAAAAGGAAATTTCTCCATAAGTAAAAGCTTAGATATTAAAAATAGAGCCTCACAGTTAAAAAACTGTGAGGCTTGTTTCTGCTACTTTTATCTTCAAAGTTTCCCTTTGGATAAGGGGCCTTATTCAAGCCCAAAAGCTTCTTTAACCTTATCTACATAATCCAGTTTCTCCCAGGTAAATAATTCTACTTCTTTGGTGATTTTACCGTTGTAAGGGCTTTCAAATACTTTAATCTCTTTACGCGGTTCTTTTCCCATGTGGCCGTAAGCTGCGGTTTCCCGGTAAATTGGATTCCTTAATTTTAATCGCTCTTCTATTGCTGAAGGTCTCATATCGAAAATTTCGGCTACTTTTTTGGCAATTTCACCATTACTCATATCTACATTGGATTTGCCATAAGTATCTACAAAGATAGAAGTGGGCTCCACCACCCCAATAGCATAAGAAACCTGAACAAGAACTTCATCTGAAAGTCCTGCGGCCACAAGATTTTTGGCAATGTGCCTGGAAGCATAAGCGGCAGAACGGTCAACCTTACTTGGATCTTTTCCGGAAAACGCACCACCACCGTGGGCTCCTTTTCCTCCGTAAGTGTCTACTATAATCTTTCTTCCGGTTAATCCTGCATCGCCGTGAGGACCACCAATGACGAATTTTCCGGTTGGATTAATGTGGTATTTTATGTTGTCTGTAAATAACTTCTGGACGTATTCCGGTAGGCGTTTTTTTACTCGAGGGATAAGAATTTCCTGAATGTCTTTATTAATTTTTTTCAGCATCTTCTCGTCATCTTCATCAAACTCGTCGTGCTGAGTGGAAACTACAATGGCAACAATTCTTTGAGGAACATTATCGTCACTGTATTCTATGGTAACCTGGCTCTTGGAATCGGGCCGCAGGTAAGTAATTTCTTTACCTTCCCTTCTTAATTTTGCCAGTTCTATAAGGATCTTATGAGAGATATCGAGGGCCAGTGGCATATAATTTTCGGTCTCGTTGGTGGCGTAACCAAACATCATTCCCTGGTCACCGGCACCCTGCTCTTCTTTTTTACCACGATCTACTCCCTGATAAATTTCCTGTGACTGTTCATGAATAAGAGAAATTACTCCACAGGAATCGCCGCTAAATTTATATTCGCCCTTAGTGTAACCAATTTCATTAATCACGCCGCGGGCAATATTTTGTACGTCCAGGTAAGTATTGCTTCGCACTTCTCCGGCTAAAACGACCTGTCCCGTGGTAACCAAGGTTTCGCAGGCAACTTTGGATTCTTCGTCAAAAGCAAGGAAATTATCTAAGAGGGTGTCACTAATCTGGTCCGCAATTTTGTCTGGATGACCTTCAGAAACACTTTCTGAAGTAAATAAATACGCCATGTCTTCTTTTTTAGTTTAGAATCAACAGAGGCAGAGGTGACATGCAAAGGCTACAGAAGTACATTACTTTACTGCTTTAGCATTTTCAACCAAAGAATCTCTTTGGTTTTAGGGTTGCAATCAGTCAAATCTTTCCCTGTAAATAAATCGCTTACAAATGTATAAAAATAGTTTTGATTCAAAATTCTTTAACGGCATTTTATGTATTGGGCGTCGCACTTCGCAAAAAAGCTTGTGCCGGGATTTTGCTTCTCGCTTTTTATAGTCAAAAAAACTATAAAAGAGATCATATAACCGCTTGATCTCTAACGCGGCAATAAAAAAGCTTTCCTTATGTTTTTAACACAGGGAAAGCTTCTAAAAAATTAATTCAAGTATCAGGTTTTTTAGTTGAAATCTTCAACCGCATCTTCTGCAGTAGAACGTGGCAGGAATATTTGAATTCCAAAAGTAAGGCCTAACGAATTTTGATAATCTTCATTACCGGCTCCAACGAGTCCGCTATATTTCAGGCTGGTTTCAAGTGCTACACTTTCGGTAAGGAAATAAGAGTATCCTGGTCCAAATCCAAATGCAAAACCATTAGTAGTTTCACCGCCCGAAACGTTTCTTCCTGCAATACCTGCATTTGTTTCCACGAAAAATTGTCCTGCAGGAATTTCATCACCAAGGTCGGCATCCTGTGGTCTAACATAAAATCTTGTTAGAGCTTGTACTCCATAAACAAAGACTTCATCTGAGTCCTCACTGGCTTTGGCGAACCCCAGATTTACAATACCTCCCAGGAGAAAATTGTCATTCACCATATAACCGGCTTTTGGACTTAAGCCAATATTCCAGCCGGCACCATCGTTAAGACCTACATTAATCCCAAACAGACCTTTGCTTTCAGGTGTAGAAAGTCCACTTCCTAAATCAGCTCCAAGCATGAAGTTTCCTTCCTGCAACTGGGCATGCGAAGTTTGTGTCACTCCAACAATAAAAAATGCTGCTAATAGTAAAATCTTTTTCATAATTTAAAATTTTTCTGGTTGCCCTTCCTCGGGTAATATTTATAAAGGCAAAGTTAGCTGCTAGCGATATTCTGCAGTTTTTATTTAATAGATTTTAATATTCTTTTTGCATTTCCTATTAATTGGTTACAGGTTTGAAAAATGAGAGGATTTTGAAAAACTGTAAGTACTGATTATGACAATAACCCTGGATTTATTATGGATTTTTTAAAAATTTAAAAAATTATTTGCATATTAAATTTTTCTGTGCTTATATTTGTTTCAGACAAAAATGAGAAATGAATCTGTTTATTTGCAATATGATGATGTGTATGATGTGGAAACCTTCCGCAGCGCTCCTTATTGCATAAACTGAAAAGATAATTTGCAAAAGCCGCTGCCAACCGCAGCGGCTTTTTTATTGCGGTTGTCCAAAATGTATTAAAAGGAAGAGGCAGTATATTTTCAGCTAAAAGTGAAAACATGGAATCTAATAAGGCAATATATAAAATGATAATGTGTGAAGTGATGCGAATGTGTCACATGAAACGCTATTGCCAAAACTCGGAAATATAATTTAGTTTATATAGTTCAATTCGGAGTCCCCCGGTAATAGCTAACCTGGGGGACTTTTTTTTAAAATTTTAATAACAACGAATAAAAATTATATAAAAACAGAAATTATGAGTACTCAGAAATTTGCTACAAACGCACTTCATGCAGGACACGATGTAACCGCTAACGGCGGGACCAGAGCAGTCCCTATTTATCAATCTACCTCGTACGTTTTTAATAATTCCAAACACGCTGCCGATCTGTTTTCACTGGCAGAGCCGGGCTATATTTATACCAGGATTAATAATCCTACAAACGATATTTTAGAACAACGTCTTGCTGCACTGGACGGTGGGATTGCAGGGGTGGTAACAGCATCGGGGACAGCTGCTATTAATACAACGCTTCTTACCCTTTTAAAAACGGGAGATCATATTGTCGCTTCCAACAGTCTTTATGGTGGTACATACAACCTGTTAAGTGTGACTTTACCAAGGCTTGGGATTAATACCACTTTTGTAGATCCCGGTAATCCCGAAAACTTCAAGAAAGCAGCAAAGGAAAATACGAGGGCGATTTTCGTAGAATCTCTTGGAAACCCAAAACTGGATGTTTTAGATCTTAAAGCTATTTCCTCGGAAGCTAAAGCGCTTGGCGTTCCTTTTATAGTAGATAACACGGTTGCAACTTCTTACCTGGTAAAACCAATAGAACATGGAGCAGACATTGTGATCCACTCGCTAACAAAATATATTAATGGAAATGGTACTGCCTTAGGTGGTGTTATTATCGATGCCGGTAAATTTAACTGGGCTAACGGTAAATTTCCTGAATTTACCGAACCTTCACCGGGATACCACGGGCTCGTTTATCACAAGGCTTTGGAAGAAGCTGCCTTTATTGCCAAGGTGAGAATAGAAGGTTTGCGTGACCATGGTGCGGCATTGAGTCCTTTTAATGCATTCCAGATCCTTCAGGGGCTGGAAACCCTGAAAGTAAGGATAAAGCAGCATAGTGAAAGTGCTCTGGAACTGGCAAAATGGTTGCAACAGCAGGAAGAAGTAACCTGGGTAAACTATCCTGGGCTGGAGGAGAGCAAATACTATAAACTAGCCCAAGAATATTTGCCTGAAGGACAAAGTGGAGTAGTTACTTTTGGAGTGAAAGGTGGTTTTGATTCGGCACAGAAAGTCGCAGATGAAACAAAAATATTTTCGCTTTTGGCCAATATTGGAGATACAAAATCTCTTATTATTCATCCTGCCAGCACCACACACCAGCAATTGGACGAGAAGCAACAAGCTTCTACGGGTGTCACTCAGGATTTAATAAGATTATCTGTTGGGCTAGAAGATATAGAAGATCTTAAAGGCGATTTAAAAGAGGCTTTTTCTAAAATCTAGTAAGAGCGTAAGTTTAAATAATTTATTGATTGGAAGATGGAGGGAAAGTGTAAAGAAAATATTTTCCCTTCATCTTCCAAAAAAAGAAAATAATGCTTGAGGAAATTCGCATAGCAAATTTTAAGAATTCTGCCGGAGGTGTTCAGGAGATTCAACTTTCTTACGAAATTTTTGGTCAGCCTTTAAATACGGCTCCGGTAGTGATGATTAACCACGCCCTCACCGGGAATTCGAATGTAGCCGGGGAGGATGGCTGGTGGAAAGACATTGTTGGTGAAGAAAAATGTATAGATACTAATAAGTACACCATCCTGACTTTCAACATTCCGGGAAATGGATACGATGGCTTTATTATCGAAAATTATAAAGATTTTGTCGCGCGGGATATTGCGAATATCTTTCTTCTTGGTCTCGAAAAACTAAAAATCACCAAACTGTTTGCCTTAATTGGAGGTTCGCTGGGAGGTGGTATTGCCTGGGAAATGGCTGCCATCAATCCCTTAATTACTCAAAATTTAATACCCATTGCTACCGACTGGAAATCGACCGACTGGCTTATTGCCAATTGCCAGGTGCAGGAATTGTTCCTGAATAATTCTAAAAACCCCGTACATGATGCGCGCATGCACGCGATGTTATGTTATCGTACGCCGGAATCTTTTAAAACTCGTTTTAAGCGGAGTACAAACGAAGAGCTACAGGTTTTTAATGTGGAAAGCTGGTTGCTGCATCATGGGAACAAGCTTCAGGAGCGTTTCCAGATTGGGGCTTACAAGTTGATGAACCAGCTATTGAAGACTATTGATGTTTCCCGTGGCAGGCCCGAACTGGACAAAATCCTGGAGCGAATAGATGGCAATATTTGCATTATTGGGGTAGACTCAGATTTATTTTTTACTGCGGAAGAAAACAGGGAAACCCATCGCCAGCTTGCACAAAGCAGCAACAAGGTTACGTACAGCGAAATTCATTCTGTTCACGGCCATGATGCTTTTTTAATAGAGGCCAAGCAGGTGGAGCAGATCATTTCTGGGATCTTTCAGCAGGTAAATAGGTTGAAAATTTCCAAATTTGGAGGTAAATCTTTATCCAATGGAAATGGTATTAAGTCGGTGCTTGATATTATTGAAGATAAAATTCAAAAACAGGAGCGAATAGGAGTAGTTGTTTCCGCCAGGGGAAAAACAACAGATCAACTTGAAGATTTGCTGGAGATGGCTACGGCAAATCAGGATTACAGCGAAGTCTTCAGGAAATTCAGAAAATATCAAATTGGTGGTTATGATTCCTTAGATTTTTCTGAAGAATTTAAAGCTATAGAGAATCTCCTGGAAGGGGTTCGCTTGCTTGGGGACTACAGTCTTAAAGTGAAAGACCAGCTACTTGCGCAGGGAGAAATAATTTCAGCCAGATTTATAACGGAGGTTCTTAAACAAAGAGGGCATGACGCTCACTTTACAGATTCCCGTAATCTTCTAAAAACAGATAATAATTTTGGAAGTGCACAGCCTCTTGAAGGAATTTCAAAAGAAAATTTTATACAATATTTTAAAGAGCACGGGCATAAGGTGAATATAGTTACCGGCTATATTGGCTCCACCTTAGATGGTGAAACCACCACTCTGGGGAGAAACGGAGGCAATTACTCTGCAGCACTACTGGCAAATTACCTGGATGCGGAAGAATTGCAGAATTATACTCACGTAGACGGGATATTTACAGCAAATCCAGATTTGGTAAAAAACGCGCAGCGCATCGAGGAACTTTCCTATAGTGAAGCTAATGAACTGGCTAATTTTGGAGCGACAATCCTGCATGCCAAAACGATTATTCCTTTAATTGAAAAGAATATTCCGCTACGGATTTTAAATACGTTTAAAAATGACAATCAGGGAACTTTAATTACCGCCAAACCTACCAAAGAGGGCATTAAATCTTTATCTATTCTTGAAAATAACTCTTTACTTAACCTTGAAGGACGTGGGCTCCTGGGGAAATCTGGTATAGATGCCAGAATTTTTAGGGCCCTTGGAGATAGCGGAATAAGTGTGAGTATTATTTCGCAGGGCTCTTCAGAAAGAGGGATTGGCCTTGTGGTAGACGCGCAAAATGCCCATACGGCGATAAAGGCGCTGGAAAGGGAATTTGAAAGTGATTTTTATTCCAAAGATGTTAATAAGATTTCTGTGGTAGATGACGTTTCTGTAATCTCAATTGTGGGGCAGGACTTGAGTACTTTTCACAAACCGTATAATGCCCTTATAAGGAACCAGATTGTACCGTTACTTTTTAATAATACCGTAACCGGGAAAAATGTGAGCCTGGTGGTGAAGAAAGCACAGCTGCACAAAGCGCTGAATGTGATTCACGGGGAGATTTTTGAGGTTTATAAAAAGATCAATATCGCGATTTTTGGTCATGGTAATGTAGGCGGAACTTTAATTTATCAAATCCTGCATTCGGCAGCTTCAATCGAAGAGCGGAAAAAAATTAAACTGAATGTTTTTGCGGTCTCCAACTCGAGAAAACTTTTGTTGAATTCAGATGGTATTGCAGAAGACTGGAACGAAAAGCTGCAGGCTTCAGGAAAAGAATCTTCGGTTTCAGAAGTAATAAATTACGCTCGGCTGCATCATTTAGAAAATCTTATAGCCATAGATAATACAGCCAGCAGGGATTTCGTGCAGCATTACCCAAAATTGGTTAAAAATGGCTTTGATCTGATTTCCTCCAATAAGATCGCGAATACCTTGGATATGAAGTTCTATAAAGATTTGCGGGAAGATCTGGAAAAAAATCAGAAGCGTTATTTTTACGAAACTAATGTGGGCGCCGGGCTTCCGCTTATTGATACCATCAGGATCCTGCATCTTTCAGGAGAAAATATTACGAGAATCAGAGGTGTCTTTTCCGGAACCCTTAGTTATCTTTTCAATACATTTTCTTCAGAAGACAGGCCGTTTAGCAGTGTTGTTAAAGATACTATTGATAAAGGTTTTACGGAACCTGATCCCCGGGAAGATTTAAATGGAAATGATGTAGGCCGAAAATTGCTCATTTTGGCGAGGGAACTCGATTTACAGAACGAATTTGAAGATGTGAAAATTAAAAACTTAGTTCCGGAAGATTTAAGAGGGGGAGATGCCGGAAGTTTTATGTCCAATTTGAGGAGATTGGATGAGATGTATCAAAAAATAAAAAATCAACAAAAACCAAATCATGTTTTGCGATTTATTGGAGACCTTTCCGGAGATTTGCAACAGGATAAAGGCGAGCTGGAAGTAAACCTGGTTTCGGTGCCGGCAGATAGCAGCCTTGGGCAGGTAAAGGGAGCCGATTCAATATTCGAGATTTATACTGAATCTTACGGTGATCGTCCCATTGTGATACAAGGTGCCGGTGCCGGTGCTGCGGTTACTGCAAGAGGTGTATTTGGTGACATTTTGAAATTATCAGAAAAAATAGCTTAATGAAAAACTTTGAAACTATTGCCGTAAGGACTCAAATGGAACGTTCTCAATATTTAGAACATTCTACACCTTTATACTTAACATCCAGTTATGTTTTTGAGGATGCAGAAGATATGAGGGCTTCATTTTCAGAAGAAAAAGAAAGAAATATTTATAGCCGGTTTACCAACCCGAACACTTCAGAATTTGTAGATAAAATTGCAAAAATGGAGGGTGCAGAAACGGGGTATGCTTTTGCAACAGGAATGTCTGCGGTTTTTTCAACGCTGGCTGCCTTACTAGATAGCGGCGACCATATTATCTCGGCAAGATCTGTGTTTGGCTCAACACATAGTTTGTTTACCAAATTTTTTCCGAAATGGAATATTTCGCACAGTTACTTCAATGTAAATGAAGTTGAAAAAATTGAAAGCCTGGTAAAGCCGGAAACTAAAATTCTTTTTGCTGAAACCCCAACGAATCCCGGGGTCGATATTTTGGATTTGGAGGTGTTGGGTGAGATTGCTAAAAAGCACAACCTTATTCTAATTATCGATAATTGTTTTGCCACGCCGTACTTACAGAATCCCATTAAATTTGGTGCCGACCTGGTAATCCATTCGGCTACAAAATTAATAGATGGACAGGGTCGAGTTTTGGGTGGAGTGACGGTTGGTGATCCAAAATTAATAAGGGAAATTTATCTTTTTTCACGAAATACCGGGCCTGCTTTGTCTCCCTTTAATGCCTGGGTACTTTCCAAAAGTTTGGAGACCCTGGCGGTAAGACTTGACAGGCATTGTGAAAATGCTTTAAAAGTTGCAGAATTCCTGGAAAATGAACCTAATGCTGAAAATGTCAAATATCCATTCCTGAAATCCCATCCGCAGTATGAAGTTGCTAAAAAGCAAATGAAGCTTGGAGGGAACATTATTTCCTTCGAAATAAAAGACGGAATTGAAGCTGGAAGAAAATTTATTGACAGTGTAAAATTATGTTCCAGAAGTGCCAATCTTGGTGATACACGTAGTATTGTGACACATCCTGCATCTACCACACACAGCAAGTTAAGTGAGGAAGACCAGCTGGAGGCAGGAATTACGCCTGGTCTTGTAAGGGTTTCCGTAGGACTTGAACATGTAGATGATATTATTGCTGATTTGAAGCAGGCACTTAATGGTTTGTAGTTCATAGTCTGGAGTTCCTAGTTTCCAGTTCGTAGTTGTGAGCAAAAAACTACCATTTTTTTTAAGGAGGGGTGGCCGAAAGCCGGGGTGGTTTTCTGGAAGTAGGAATAATGTCGCGGGATAAGCACCCAAACCACGAAATTCAAACTTGGAACTTTCTAAAAATGGCTATCTTTGCATTATGCTTTCAAAAAAGACGAAATACGGTATAAAAGCATTGTCATTTATGGCAAAACAACCGGAACGCAAACCGGTACAAACATCAGAAATCGCCCGCAGCGAAAATATTTCCCAGAAATTTTTGGAAAGTATCCTGCTGGAATTACGAAAGTCTGGTTTCCTTGGAGCTAAGAAAGGTAAAGGCGGAGGCTACTATCTTATTAAAGAACCAGAAGATATAAAAATGACTTCTGTAATAAGGGTTCTGGAAGGACCCATAGCGATGGTTCCCTGCGTAAGCCTTAATTATTATGAGAAATGTTCAGATTGCGCCAGCGAAGAAGCCTGCTCTGTACATGCACTTATGATTCAGGTGAGGGATGTTACGTTAAAAGTATTGGGAGATAATACTTTGGCAGATTTGGCAATAAAGGAGTAGGAACCAGAATTTAATGTTAAATACTGTAAATTAGGTGACTATTTAATTGGAGTAATAGAAAATGAAGATTACATTTGTATTAAAACCTAGTAACCCGATAGGGTAATAGATAATAAGAATAAAATATGCTTATGTTTCTTGACCAGACCAAGACGAAGAAAACTTTTAAAAAAGACAGAGCTGCAGAGAAACCTCTCCGCAGTATCGCAAAAACCGTCAGCTGGAGAATAGTGGGAACAATGGATACTGTAGCAATATCCTGGGTTTTAACTGGTGAGATAGAAACCGCCATGGCTATAGGATCTGTAGAGCTGGTTACAAAAATGATTCTTTATTTTGGACATGAAAGGATTTGGAATAAGATAAACTTTGGAAAGGAATAGTTATGAAAAAGTATAGCGAACAAGAATTGAAAGTACTTAATCAGCAATTAAAAGGGATTACTCCGGCTGAGATTGTTCAATGGGTGGTTTCAAATGCAGGGAAACCTGTAGTGACCACTAATTTTCGCCCTTACGAAGCGGCTATTCTTCATGTATGCTCCAAAATAGACCCTGCTATTAAGGTGATCTGGTGTGATACTGGATATAACACTCCGCAAACTTACAAACATGCAAAAGCAGTGATAGATAGACTTCAGCTTAATGTAAAACTTTATACACCTAAACAAACTGCGGCTTACAGAGATGCGCTTTTCGGAGGGATACCCGACGTAAATTCGACTCAGCACGAGGAGTTTACAAAGCAGGTAAAGCTTGAGCCTTTCCAGAGAGCAATGAAGCAGCAACAGCCGGATGTATGGTTTACTAACTTAAGAAAAGGGCAGACTTCATTCAGAGATAGTATAGATATACTTAGTTACAGCAAAGACGGGCTTTTAAAAGTTAGTCCGTTCTATCATTGGAGTGATGAGAAGCTGGACGCTTATCTTGAGGAGCATGATCTGCCAAATGAATTTAAATACTTTGATCCTACAAAAGTTTTAGCAAACAGAGAGTGTGGCCTACACGCTTAAAAAATATATAAATGAACTCGATATTAAATCAAAATACCTTAGAAAGCGAAGCTGTATACATCTTTAGGGAAGTAGTGGCTCAGTTCGAGAATCCGGTGTTGCTCTTTTCTGGCGGGAAAGATTCCATCACTTTGGTTCGGCTGGCTCAAAAGGCGTTTCATCCTGCAAAGATTCCTTTTCCGTTAATGCACATAGACACCGGTCACAATTTCCCTGAAACTATAGAATTTCGGGACAGGCTGGTAAAAGAACTGGGGCTTCAGCTTATCGTGCGTCACGTACAGGATGATATAGATAATGGAAAGTCCATAGAGGAGAAAGGAAAGTATTCGAGCCGTAACGGGTTGCAAACAAATACCCTGCTGGATGCTATAGAAGAATTCAAGTTTGATGCCTGTATTGGTGGTGCCAGAAGGGATGAAGAAAAAGCCAGGGCGAAAGAAAGAATCTTTTCTGTAAGAAATGATTTTGGGGAATGGGACGAAAAGAATCAGCGTCCTGAGGTATTTGATATGTTGAACGGAAGGATTGAAATTGGACAGAATGTAAGGGTTTTTCCAATTTCTAACTGGACAGAACTTGATGTGTGGAATTATATCGATCAGGAAAATATTGAGATTCCGTCAATATATTTTGCGCATGAGCGTGAAATCTTTGAAAGGGACGGTCTTATCTGGACTGCTTCAGAATATGTGTATAAAGAAGACGATGAGGTTACCGAAAAGCGCAGTGTAAGGTTTAGGACTGTGGGGGATATTACCTGTACAGCGGCTGTAGAATCCAAAGCTGATACTATTCAGAAAATAATTCAGGAAATAAGGGAGTCTTCTATTTCTGAACGTGGCGCAAGAATAGATGATAAACGTTCTGAAGCTGCAATGGAAACCAGGAAGCAACAAGGTTACTTTTAGAAACCAATTCCGAAGAAATTTATCTCAAGCAAAGAACAGAATTAAACGATTTTAGAAATAATGGAAGTTTTAAAGATAGCAACAGCGGGTAGCGTAGACGATGGTAAAAGTACCCTTATTGGGAGGTTACTTTACGATACGCAGTCTCTTACCTCAGATAAAATTGAGGCAATAGATAAAAGCAGTCGTAAAAAAGGACTTGATTACCTGGATTTCTCTTTGGCTACAGATGGTTTGGTAGCAGAGCGCGAACAGGGAATTACTATAGATGTGGCTCATATCTATTTTTCTACTAAAAAGAAGAGTTACATTATCGCTGATACTCCCGGCCACGTAGAATACACAAGAAATATGGTGACTGGAGCTTCAACCTCCCAGGCGTCCATTATTTTGATAGATGCCAGAAAAGGAGTGATCGAGCAGACTTACCGTCACTTTTTTATTAATAACCTGCTTCGTGTAAAAGAAGTAGTGGTGGCCATTAACAAAATGGACCTCGTCAATTATTCTGAAGAAGTTTTTAATGATATTGTTGCTGATTTTAGGAAACTTCAGGAAGAGAGTGATTTTAAAGAACAAAATTTGACTTTTATTCCGGTTAGCGCACTTTGGGGAGAGAATATAGCCGAAAAATCTACGGCAATGCCATGGTACAACGGTGATACGGTACTGGAGCACCTGGAAGATATTAAAGCCGAAGATTTTCAGGAAACTTCGCAGGCACGATTTGCTGTACAAACTGTAATCCGCCCTAAGACCGATGAGCATCATGACTTTAGAGGCTATGCAGGAAAAATTACAGGGAACAGCCTCAAAGTAGGGGATGAGGTAACCGTACTTCCATCTCTAACAACTTCAACTATAAAGGAAATATTCTTTTTTGATGAGAAATTTCAAGAAGCACCGGCAGGAAGTTCTGTGACTATTACGTTGACAGATGATATTAATGTGGCGCGAGGGAATACCCTGGTAAAATCTTCAGAAGTTCCACAAGAGTCAAAACAACTAAATGCTACTATTTGCTGGATGGACGGGAAGCCCCTTGTGCCGGGAAGTAAATATGTGCTTCAGCATAATACTAACGGAATATTGGCGAAAATTGACAAAATTGAAGGTCAGGTTTCCACAGATTTTGGTGGGATCAGCGAAGCTTCATCACTCAATTTAAACGAAATCGGGCAGGTTTCCATTAAATTAAGTAAACCGATTTTTGCAGATAATTTCGAGAAAAATAAAGCTAACGGCCGTTTTATACTTGTAGATACACAAACCAATACAACTTCTGGAGTTGGATTTATCAAGTAAATCATGAAATCAAACAAAACATCGTCCTCTATATGTATGTGCATGCGTTGTACAGCAAACACTTAGAAGTCCGTTTTATAAAATAAATTATAAAAGGTTCTTTTAAGTGTAAAAACTAAGAAGAACCTTTTTTATTAAGCACCTGTTTATAAGGTGATCCATTAAAATTTCATTATTATGCAAAGTTTTAGAACCGAAATCGAGAATCCTGTTGTTGAGAACGACATTATAGATTTAGAGAAAAGAATCAGGTTGTTCCGTGAAGGAAAAGCAGATGAAGAAAAATTCAGGAGTCTGCGTCTTGCCCGTGGTGTTTACGGCCAGAGGCAGGCAGGCGTGCAAATGGTTCGTATAAAACTTCCGTTTGGAAAAGTGACTTCTGAACAATTACATAGAATTGCAGATGTATCTGATGAATATTCTAAAGGAAGATTGCATATTACTACCCGGCAGGATATACAGATTCATTATGTGAGCCTAGATCGTACGCCAGAACTTTGGGCTCAATTGGAGAAAGATGATATCACTTTGCGTGAAGCCTGCGGGAATACAGTAAGAAATGTTACTGCGTCCCCAACTGCGGGGATAGACTCTAAGGAACCTTTTGATGTTTCTCCTTATGCCCACGCGACTTTTCAGTTCTTTTTACGGAATCCTATCTGCCAGGAAATGGGAAGAAAATTTAAAATGTCTTTTTCTTCTTCAGAAGAGGACACTGCATTAAGTTACCTGCATGATTTAGGATTTATTGCTAAAATGAAGGATGGAAAACGCGGATTTAAAGTGATGCTTGGTGGTGGTCTGGGTTCGCAGCCAAGACATGCAGATGTGCTTTATGAATTTATTGAGGCAGATAAGATTATTTCACTTACAGAAGGAGTATTGAGGGTTTTTGACCGTTATGGAGAACGTGCAAAAAGGATGAAGGCAAGGATGAAATATCTTGTAAAAGATTTGGGAAAAGATGCTTTTATGGAGCTGGTGGACGAGCAAACCACTGCGCTTTCTAAAAAAGAACCGGCTATTCAAATTGAAAAATTCGAAGCAGCACCGCCTTTACAGGATGTGGAAGTACCTTCAGTAGAAATTGAAGATCAGAAAGATTTTGAAGTCTGGAAAAGTACAAATGTACTTCCGCAGAAACAGGAAGGATTATTTGCTGTGGGCATTCGTGTTGCATTAGGGGATTTTTATACCGGTGGAGCAAGAAAACTGGCAGATTTGGTTAAAAAATATGCTGGAAATGAGATTCGTCTTACACTAAGACAGGATATCCTGGTACGTCACGTACGGGAAGAGTTTCTTCCGTTTTTTTATTCAGAACTAAAGAAATTGGGATATGCTGAAATCGGTTACGATAGAACAGTAGATATTACGGCATGTCCGGGAACAGATACCTGTAACCTGGGAATCGCGAGTAGTACAGGAATTGCAGATGTGCTGGAAGATGTGTTGAAGGAGGAATATCCGCAGTTTATAAACGGAAGGGATATTACCATCAAGATTAGCGGATGTATGAATGCCTGTGGCCAGCATAACATGGCAGAAATTGGCTTCCAGGGAATGTCTATTAAAATTGGTAAGACGGTTGCACCTGCACTTCAGATTCTACTTGGAGGTGGAACTTTGGGAGATGGGAATGGACGTTTTGCAGATAAGGTAATCAAAGTGCCAAGTAAACGTGGACCTGCAGCTTTCAGAATTATTCTTGATGATTATGAAGCAAATTCTACTCCGGAAGAAAGATTTATAGAATATTATGATCGCCAGGGTAAAACCTATTTTTATGATATACTGAAAGATCTTGCAGATACTTCTAATTTTACTGAAGATGAGTATGTTGACTGGGGTCACGAAAAACCTTATATTAAAGCAGTGGGAGTTGGTGAATGTGCCGGTGTGGTAATCGATCTTATTGCAACGCTTCTTTTTGAAAGTGAGGAGAAAATTGATAATGCAAAAAGTGCCCTGGATAGAAAAGACTGGGCAGATAGTATTTACCATGCCTACACCTCTATTGTAAATTCGGCTAAAGCTTTATTAATTGCTGATGATGTAAAAACGAATACACAGGCAGGTATTATTTCTCAATTTGATGAGCTTTTTGTGGAAACTGGAAAAATAGAACTTTCCACTTCCTTTAAAGAATTTGCTTATCAGTTGAATGAGCATGAGCCTTCAGAAGCTTTTGCCGTGAAATATTTAGAAGATGCGTCTTTATTTCTGAAGAGAGTAGATGCATATAGAACAAAGGAGGTACAACATGCATAATGCACCCAAATTAACAGTAGTAGGAGCTGGGCCGGGAGATCCGGAACTAATCACCATTAAAGCCGTGAAAGCGCTGGAGTCGGCCAATGTTATTTTGTACGATGCGTTGATTAATCGTGAACTACTGGAATATGCTCCGCAGGCAGAGCATATATTTGTGGGAAAACGCAAAGATAAACATCGTTATTCTCAGGATGAGATTAACGAACTAATTGTAAAGTACGCTCTGGAACGTGGAAACGTTGTGAGGCTTAAAGGAGGAGATCCTTTTGTCTTTGGAAGAGGTTCTGAGGAGATTAATTTTGCAAAAAGCAAAGGATTGGAAACTGCAATGGTTTCGGGAATTACTTCGGCTATATCTGTTCCTGCAGGTGTGGGTATCCCGCTCACGCAAAGGGGAACTTCAGAAAGTTTTTGGATAATAACCGGTACCACCACACAAAAAAAGTTATCTGACGATGTACGCCTGGCGGCACAATCTACAGCAACTGTGGTGATTTTAATGGGAATGAGCAAACTTGCTGAGATTGTCGAAATTTTCAGTCATTTTGGGAAAGGAAATATGCCGGTAGGAGTAATACAAAACGGGACAACAGTAAATGAAAAGTCAGGTTTTGGAACTATTTCGACTATTGAAGAAGTGGTTTCTGACAAAGGATTAACTGCTCCTGCGATAATTGTCATAGGCGAAGTGGTAAAGGAAAGAAATCAGGTGAGGAGGATTTTTAAAAACTTCGAGGTAATTCCTGGGAACAATTCAAAAGAATAGAAATGGAAGAACGAAACGAATTATATCCTGTTTTCCTAAAGGTCAATAAACTTAATATCCTTGTTGTTGGAGGTGGTAATGTGGGCCAGGAAAAACTACATTTTTTACTAAAATCGAGTCCAAATGCAAATGTTGAGGTTGTCGCCAAAAAGTTCCTGCCAGAAACGGCAGAACTTGCAAAAAAATTCGGCGTAAAAATGACCAAAGGAAGGTATAGGAGAAAATATCTTAAAAAGCGTCACATAGTTATTGCAGCAACTAATGACACCAAGCTTAATAAGCGGGTTCACAGGGATGCGAAGAAGCGCTACCTGCTTGCAAATATTGCCGATACACCAGATCTTTGCGACTTTTATATGGGTGGGATTGTAAATAAAGGGCATGTGAAAATTGCCATTTCCACCAATGGAAAGTCGCCTACCACTGCCAAGCGCCTGCGGGAATTTTTCGAGGAAGTAATCCCGGAAAATGTAAACCAGATGGTAGAGAATTTAAATGAGTACAGAAAATCCATTAAAGGTGATTTTGAAGCCAAGGTGGAACAGATGAATACTATAACCGAATCGTTAAAAGTTAAAAAAGATCGTAATGATTAAGACAGATATCCTGATAATAGGAGCCGGCCCCACCGGATTGTTTACCGTTTTTGAGGCTGGGCTATTAAAGTTAAAAACGCACCTTATAGATGCTTTGCCGCAACCGGGCGGGCAGTGTTCTGAAATTTATCCAAAAAAACCAATCTATGATATCCCTGCATTTCCAGAGATATTGGCTGGCGATTTAGTAGGAAATCTTATGGAGCAGATCAAACCTTTTGAACCTGGATTCACACTTGGTGAGCGTGCAGAAACTTTAGAGAAACTGGATGACGGGACTTTTATTGTAACTACCAATAAAGGTACAAAGCACCATGCTCCTGTAGTGGCAATTGCCGGTGGTTTAGGTTCTTTTGAGCCAAGAAAACCCCCTATCGATAACATTACAGATTACGAGGATAAAGGGGTTTCTTACTTTATTAAAGATCCGGAAGTTTACCGCGATAAGAAGGTGGTAATCGCAGGTGGAGGAGATTCAGCCTTAGACTGGGCAATTTATCTTGCAGATATTGCAGCTGAAGTTGCTCTGGTTCACAGAAGACGGGAATTCCGCGGAGCTTTGGATAGTGTAGAGCGCGTTTCTGAACTTGCAAAACTTGGCAAGATCGAAATGATTACTAATGCTGAAGTTGTAGGACTAAGAGGAGAAGATCAACTTGAAAAAGTGGTAATTCGTCATAAAGATACGGCCAGAGGAGAAGAGTTTAGGGAAGTAGATGACTTTATTCCGCTATTCGGACTGTCACCAAAACTTGGTCCTATTGGAGACTGGGGGCTGGAGATCGAAAAGAATGCGATTAAAGTAGATAATTCTTACGATTACCAAACCAACATTCCCGGGGTATATGCAATTGGGGATGTAAATACTTATAAGGGAAAATTAAAGCTGATTCTTTCAGGTTTTCACGAAGCTGCGATCATGTGTCAGAGTGCTTACGCGAGAATTTTCCCGGATAAGAAATATATCCTTAAATATACTACCGTTGGAGGCGTTCAAGGCTTCGATGGAAGTAAAAAAGAGGCTAAAAAAGAAGTAGTACAGAGTATAGGTTAATTAAAAACCTATAGCGAATATTTTTAAAAACCAGTGAGATTCTAAAATCTCACTGGTTTTTGTTTTTGATACTGTCTGGAATTTCTGAAGATATCGGCAGGGTCTTGAAGAACTTAACAGGACGATAATTGCCATTTTTAGGGCCCCTTTAAATTGGTCTGAATGCAGAGAAATTTTAACTTTGGATAAAATTCCGGTTTTATGAAAATCAATCTAAAAAGGCTTAACGACGCATACCACTTCGAAACGAAGAACGAACGTGGCGATATTGTTCATTTAGACAACAAATCTGAAGAAAATCCGCAGGGTTCAAGCCCTATGGACCTGTTATTAAGGGGGATTGCCGGCTGTAGTAGTATAGATGTGGTGATGATCCTTAAAAAACAGCATTTGGAACTGGAAGATCTTCAGGTTGAAGTTGAGGGTTTTAGAGAAGATGGAGCAATACCTAATGTTTTCAAGAAAATTCATCTTAATTTTATGCTGAAGGGAGACATTCCGGAAGCAAAAGCAAAAAGGGCGGTCAGTCTCTCTATGGAGAAGTATTGTTCAGTATCAAAAATGCTTGAAAAGGCTGCTGAAATATCTTTTGAAGTTAATTTAAACGGAAAATTGATTTAAACTACAAGTAAAAAAGAGAAAGAGTTAATGAGATAAGGAGATAATAACTATTTAGCTTTTTCCCTCTTTTCCTTTTTAACTTTTTGTTCAATTCATTTGTAAATTCAGGCCTTAGCCTTATATTTGCTGCATAAGTTCATAAATTTAAACATCGTTATCAAGAAAGGTTGAGGGATTAGACCCGCTGAAGCCTTGGCAACCCTCCTGTAATGGGAGAAGGTGCTACGTTCTACCACTCCGTAAGCGGCTTGGATAGATAACAAAAGAACACTTTCCTTCTTCTTTTTTTGATAATATTTTGAAATAAATCGAATGTCAAAAATAGAAGATCTACTTTCTAAAAAAATACTGGTTTTAGATGGCGCCATGGGTACCATGCTTCAGGAATATAAATTTTCTGAAGAAGACTTCCGTGGAGAGCGTTTTAAGAACTGGCCTGTATCGGTACAGGGGAATAACGATTTACTTTCCTTAACACAGCCCGAGGCAATTGCCGAAATTCATCGCAAATATTTTCTCGCGGGTGCAGATATTGTGGAAACCAATACTTTCTCCGGTACTACTATTGCTATGGCAGATTACCAGATGGAAGACCTGGTGTATGAATTGAATTATGAATCTGCGAGAATTGCTAAAAAAGTTGCTACAGAACTTACTGTAGAAGATCCCAAAAAGCCGCGATTTGTTGCCGGCGCGATTGGGCCTACCAATAAAACAGCAAGTATGTCGCCAGATGTGAATGATCCCGGGTACAGAGCCATTTCATTTGAAGAGCTTAAAGTAGCTTACCGCCTGCAGGCACAGGCATTAATAGACGGCGGGGTGGACATCCTGCTTGTAGAAACCGTCTTTGATACTTTAAATGCAAAGGCAGCCTTGTTTGCTATAGATGAGCTTAAGGAAGAGCTGAATGTGGACGTGCCCATCATGGTAAGCGGCACAATAACAGATGCTTCGGGGAGAACCCTTTCCGGGCAAACTGCAGAGGCTTTTCTTATTTCAGTTTCCCATATTCCACTTTTAAGTATAGGGTTTAATTGTGCTTTAGGTGCAAAACAACTTACTCCGCATCTTGAAGTCCTTAACAGGTACGCAAATTCCGGAGTGTCAGCTTATCCCAATGCTGGATTACCAAATGCATTTGGAGAATACGATCAGGATGCTGAAGAAATGGCAGATCAGATAAATGAATACCTGGAAAAGCGGCTGGTGAACATCATTGGCGGTTGCTGTGGTACTACTCCAAAACATATTAGAGCTATTGCTGAAATTGTCAAAAATTACCAGCCGCGGGAAATTCCTGCTGGGAATGAAATGGAGCGTCATGCTGAATTTGATTCAGCGTCTCAACCTTAAGTGTAATAATAAAGTATGAGGCCCGGAAACAAATTCTGGGTGACGAAAGAAATAGAATATGAATAAATCAACAGATAATTCAGATATAAAAAGCAAAGGTTCCTTCCCTTTGGGGAGGCCGGGAGGGGCTATTAGACCTTTAAAACTCTCTGGCCTTGAGCCTTTAGTAATAACCCCAGACAGTAACTTTGTAAATGTAGGAGAACGTACCAATGTTGCAGGATCCAAAAAATTCCTAAGACTAATTAAAGAGGAAAAATTTGATGAAGCCCTGGAAGTAGCTAGAGATCAGGTAGATGGTGGCGCTCAGATTATTGACATTAACATGGATGATGGCCTTATAGATGGGAAAGAGGCCATGGTCAAATTTTTAAACCTGGTGGTGGCAGAGCCGGATATTGCCCGTGTTCCTATTATGATAGACAGCTCAAAATGGGAAATTATTGAGGCCGGACTTCAGGTGGTGCAGGGAAAATGTGTGGTGAATTCCATCAGTTTAAAAGAAGGGGAAGAAGAATTTGTTAGCCACGCCAGAAAAATAAAAAGGTACGGTGCTGCGGTAATTGTAATGGCTTTTGATGAAGTAGGTCAGGCAGATAATTATGAACGCCGGGTGGAGATTGCCAAGAGATCCTATGATATCCTGGTGAATAAAGTAAAATTCCCACCTGAAGATATCATCTTCGATTTAAATATTTTCCCGGTGGGAACGGGAATGGACGAGCACAAACGCAACGCCATAGATTTTATTGAAGGAACGCGCTGGGTAAAAGAAAACCTTCCGCATTGCAGTGTAAGTGGAGGGGTAAGTAATGTTTCTTTTTCCTTTCGGGGAAATGATCCTGTTCGGGAAGCGATGCATTCTGTTTTTTTATATCACGCTATTAAGGCGGGAATGAACATGGGAATCGTGAACCCCGCTCTACTGGATGTTTACGACAATATACCCAAAGACCTGCTGGAGCATGTGGAAGACGTAATTCTCGACAGAAGGGAAGATGCCACAGAGCGTATGCTGGATTTCGCAGAAAATGTTGTAGGGACAAAAAGAGAGAGTAAGGTAGATCTCTCCTGGAGGGAAAAGCCTTTGCAGGAGCGAATTACGCATGCCCTGGTAAAGGGAATCGACGCCTTTATTCTCGACGATATTGAAGAAGCACGTCAGGAAGCAGATAAGCCTATAGAAGTTATTGAAGGCCATCTGATGATAGGGATGAACGTGGTTGGTGATCTCTTTGGAAGCGGGAAAATGTTTCTTCCGCAAGTAGTTAAATCTGCCCGGGTGATGAAAAAAGCAGTGGCTTATCTTTTACCTTATATCGAGGCAGATAAATCACAGAAGCGGCAGTCGGCAGGGAAGGTGCTTATGGCCACTGTAAAGGGCGATGTGCACGATATTGGTAAAAATATTGTAAGCGTTGTTTTGGGCTGTAATAATTACGAAATTATAGATCTGGGGGTCATGGTCCCACCTGAAAAAATTATTGAAACTGCTAAGACTGAAAATGTGGATGCGATTGGGCTTAGTGGTTTAATTACACCTTCATTGGATGAAATGGTTTTTTTAGCCAAAGAAATGCAACGTCAAAATTTTGAGGTGCCTTTGTTGATTGGTGGTGCGACAACTTCTAAGGCGCATACTGCTGTAAAAATAGATCCTCAGTACAATTTTGCGGTAGCGCATGTAAATGATGCTTCCCGGGCTGTGACCGTGGTAGGTGATTTACTTAAGGAAAGCACGCGGGAAAAATATAAAAGCGATCTTAAGGAAGAATACGATAAATTCCGGGCAAACTTTAAAAAGCGAGGTAAAGTAAAAAGTTTTCTGAACCTGTCGCAGGCCCGCAGGAATAAGTATATGATAGATTGGAAAGATACATCCATTAAAAAACCCAATAAACCCGGCGTACAGGTTATTGACGGTTTCGACATAAGGAAACTTGTTAAATATATCGATTGGAGTCCGTTTTTTAGAAGCTGGGATTTGCACGGTCGGTATCCGGATATCTTGAAGGATGAGAAAGTGGGGGAGCAGGCAAGTGTTTTATTTGAAGATGCAAAGCAAATGTTGAACAGGATCCTGGATGAAAAACTGCTGAAAGCAAAAGCAGTGTTCGGACTTTTTGAAGCAAATACGGTTAATAGTGATGATATTGAAGTAAAATTTCAAGAAGAATCTGAAGAGAAAACAATGCTTTTCCGCACATTAAGGCAGCAGCTTAAGAAGCATGGGGAAAAGCCAAATTTCGCCCTTGCAGATTTTATTGCACCAAAGGAAACCGGGATCCAGGATTATATAGGTTTCTTTTGTGTAAGCACAGGTTTTGGAACCAGCGAATTGGCTGCACAATTTGAAAAAGATCACGACGATTATAATTCAATTATGGTTAAAGCCCTTGCCGATCGTTTAGCTGAAGCTTTTGCAGAATATCTTCATAAGCAGGTTCGTACTGAAGACTGGGGCTATGCTCCAGATGAGAATCTTTCTAATGAAGAATTGATTAAAGAAACGTATAAAGGAATAAGACCGGCACCTGGATACCCGGCCTGTCCCGATCACCTGGAGAAACTGAGTATCTGGGAACTTTTGAAAGTTGAAGAAAGAATAGGGGTGAAATTAACCGAAAGTCTGGCGATGTGGCCGGCGGCAAGTGTAAGTGGTTACTATTTTGCGAATCCCGAAGCCCGCTATTTCGGACTCGGGAAAATAAAAGGAGACCAGGTAAAGGATTTTGCCGAAAGAAAAGGGATTACGTTCGAAAAAGCCGGGAAATGGCTTAATCCAAATATTGCGGATTAATAAACGTCATTCGAAAGACCTCACAGGTTTTCAAAACCTGTGAGGTCTGGAAGAAAAGTTGGGTAGACCCGCAAGGTTTTAAACTCCTGTGAGGTCTGGAGGAAAAAATCAATAAGACCTGCAAGGTTTTCAAAACCTTGTAGGTCTAATAAGATCAGAAGATTTTAGATTAGTATTATATCAAACTAAAATATTTCAGCTGCTCAAAGATTTAGAAACGAGTTTTAGAATGACGGGATAAAAATTAAAACTATTTAATGCGTTAGGGATTGCAGCGGCATCCTTTTTTTACCGGTACGTAGCGCAGCGGAGTGCCATAAAAAAAGATAAAGCACAAAGCCCGGCCTGTAAGGCAACGCCCATATAAAAAGAAATTTTAGGTTGACATGAAAGTTACAGAACACATTAAAAATGCAAAGGGTAAAACATTGTTTTCTTTTGAAATCGTGCCGCCCAAAAAAGGTAAAAACATTCAGGAGCTATACAATAATATAGATCCTTTAATGGAATTTCAACCGCCTTTTATAGATGTGACAACTTCCCGGGAAGAATATGTGTATGTGGAAAGAGAGGGGCTTCTGGACAGGCAAATTACCCGTATGCGGCCGGGAACCGTGGGAATTTGCGCCGCGATAAAGCATAAATACAATGTAGATACCGTCCCTCATGTACTTTGTGGTGGCTTTACCAAACAGGAAACTGAATATCTCCTGGTGGATTGCCATTATTTGGGTATTGAGAACGTTATGGCGCTTCGTGGAGATGCCATGAGCCATCAGAAATATTTTGAACCTTCAGAAGGTGGTAATAATTACGCTTGTGAGCTGGTGGAGCAAATTGAGAATTTGAACCAGGGAAAATATTTGCACGATGTTATTGAGGCAGATCATAAATCTGATTTTTGTATTGGAGTTGCCGGTTATCCGGAAAAGCACCTGGAAGCACCTTCCTTAAAAACTGATCTCAGGCGCTTAAAGGAGAAAGTTGATAAAGGTGCAGATTATATCGTAACACAAATGTTTTTTGACAACAGCAAATATTTCAAGTTTGTAGAAGATGCGAAAAAAGCAGGTATTAATGTGCCCATAATTCCGGGTATTAAGCCGATTGCTACCATGCGCCACTTGCAATTATTGCCGCAGGTATTTAGGATAGATCTTCCGGAGCAATTAATTTCAGAAGTCGAAAAGTGCAAAAGTAACGCAGAAGTACGGCAGGTAGGCGTAGAGTGGTGTATTGAACAGTCTAAAGAGTTAATGGACGCTGGAGCGCCGGTTTTGCATTACTATTCTATGGGGAAAAGCTCCAATGTTCAGCAAATTGCAGAAGCTATATTTTAGCTGAAATAAGAGAGGTGCCAAAAATGGCAATTATCGCAAATGTATTAGATTTGCGGTGCCATGAATAAATTTGTCCTCTACCTACTTTTGTTTTGCTGCGGAATAATAAATGCGCAGGAGAAAGCTTCCAGATTTTATTCGGTAGATGCCAATTATTTTTATGGAACAATTCTGGAGCACAGTCCGGATATCTCCCACCTTATAACAGGCCATCCTACCGGTGTAATACTCAGTTTTCAGCGTAAAACCTATGGGTTTGAAGCCTGGGAGCGACGTTATAATTATCCCGATGTTGGTTATTCTCTAAGTTATCAGGATCTAAAGAATCAGCACCTTGGGGAGAACGTGGGGTTGTATGCGCATTTAAGTTTCTATTTTTTACAACGGAATCTAATGTTCAGGGTAGGGCAGGGGCTGGCTTATGCTTCTAACCCCTACCATCCGGACGATAATTACCGGAACAACGCATACGGTTCCCGGATTTTAAGTTCCACTTACCTGATGAGTAATTTCCACAGGGAAAATATCTACAAAGGATTTGGCCTGCAGGCGGGAATTTCGCTGCTCCATTATTCCAATGCCGATTTTAAATCTCCTAATAGCAGTACAAATACGTTAACTTTTAATATTGGGGTGAATTATTTGCTGGATTATGAAGATGAACCGGCTTACATTCCAAAAAATCCTGAAGAAAATGATTATACCGAACCTGTTCATCTCAATGTTGCTCTTCGCGGCGGAGTGAATACCATGGGAGTGATAGGATCTGCACGATATCCGTTTTTAACCGCTGCGGTCTTTGCAGATAAAGTGATAAACAGAAAAAGCACATTACAGGCAGGTGCCGAATTTTTTTATTCCCGGGCTCTGGAAGAATATATTTATTACCAGGCTGTTGCTTTTCCCAGTGGACATACCACGGGCGACGAAGATGCAAATCGCGTAGGATTGTTTGCCGGACATCAGCTAACTTTTAATAAACTTTCTGTTGTTACGCAGCTGGGATATTATATTTACTACCCTTATACTGAATATGTGGACCAGCTTTACATAAGGGCAGGATTGCGCAGGAAGTTGAGCGAACATTTCTGGGCTTCGGCTACCGTGAGGGCGCATGGTGCAAATGCTGAAGCTGTCGAATTTTCTTTAGGTTACCGATTATAGATGAAGATGAAAAAAAAATTCTATATCCTGCTACTTGGAATCGTGCTGTACGGATGCTCACCCGACGAGGCTGCCACCTGCTTTAAAGGAACGGGGGAAATTGTGCGGGACGAAGTTGAATTAGAAGCTTTTGATGAAATAATAGTTTATGAAAAAGTGAAATTATTTATTCAGCAGGGACCGGAACAGAAAATAGTTATTGAAACTGGTGAGAATTTAAGAGATGAGGTTTCGGTTGAAGTAGAAAATTCGAGGTTGAGTATTAAAAATGGCAATTCCTGTAACCTGTTTCGGGATTATGAGGTCACCAAAGTTTATGTTACTGTTCCCAACCTCACCTGGTTACAGAACAGTAGTGGCAGCACGATAGAAAGTACAGGGGTATTGAAATTTGCCAATTTATGGCTGCGATCTTTTAACCAGGAAGAAGATGCTTCTGTTCGAACGGTTGGAGATTTCAAACTGAACCTGGACGTTGAAAACCTCCGAATTACGAATGACCAATATTCCAATTATTTCCTCTCCGGAACGGTGGAAAATTTAAATGTATTCTTTGCTGCCGGAGATGGAAGGCTGGAGGCAGCAAAACTGGTTGTTCAGCACTGTGACATCTTTCACCGCGGAACAAATAAGATGATCCTGAATCCGCAGCAATCACTTTCCGGGGAAATAAGAAGTAGTGGAGATGTGATTTGCGTTAATAAGCCGCCGGTTGTGGATGTAGAAGAGTTCTATACAGGAAAGCTCAGTTTTATCATCCCCTAAATCCCCGAAGGGGACTTTTTAGTATTAGGAGCGGAGTCGAGGAGAGAGGATCCAAAATTCGAATGAGAGAGTTTAGAAAGAAAAAATTCCGTACTCAAATCACAATTTTTGATCCTTTTGGTTTCAAAAGATCGATAATTGCCAAATTTGATGCCTCACTTCTAACACGTTTAAAAATTTCTTTTGGTCACCTTTAGCGGAGCAAAGAATTTCTGAATCGCACTTCCAGGATTAAAAATTTCATTTGTGAAATTTTTTCTACGAAGCTCCCCCTTCGGGGGTTGGGGGGATCGTAAGTTCCGCGAAAAGGCTTTCCAGGTTTTTGGTTTTCCGGTTGAGTTGAAGCGTTTTTAGTCCGTTATCATGTGCGAAATCAAACACAGCGGAGCGCATATCCTTTTTAGCGTCAAAGCGAAGTTCGTAAGCAAAGCCGCCAATATTTTTGGCACTAATGAGGTGCGGAAGTTTGTTGAGGGCCACATCTTCAATGCGGTAATCAAATTCCACTATGATAATTTGCTCATTTTCGTCCCGTAGTTCTGCCATTTTCTTATCGGCCACTACTTTACCGTGATCTATAATAATTACCCTTTCGCAAATCGCTTCCACTTCCTGCATGATATGGGTAGAAAGGAAAACAGTTTTATTCTTACCAATATTCCTGATAAGGTTCCTTATTTCCACAAGCTGGTTTGGATCCAGCCCGGTGGTAGGTTCGTCCAAAATCAGAACTTCAGGATCATGAAGTAATGCTGAAGCCAGGCCAACACGCTGCCGGTAACCCTTGGAAAGCTGCTCAATTTTTTTGTCCGCCTCAGGAGTAAGACGGGTAAGTTCAATTACTTCTTCTATTCTCTCTTTATCAATATTGTAGACCTTTGCATTAAAAGCAAGATATTCCCTTACGTACATTTCGGTATACAGTGGGTTATGCTCCGGCAAATACCCAATTCCCTTTTGAATTTGATGAATATCATCTGTTAAGTGGATTCCGTTTACTACAGCTTTCCCTTCAGAAGGAGGTAAATAGCCGGTAAGGATCTTCATTAAAGTAGATTTTCCTGCCCCGTTGGGGCCTAAAAAACCAACAATTTCGCCATTTTCAATAGAAAATGAAACTGCATCCAGGGCTTTTTGATTTCCGTAGAATTTTGAGATTCCTTCAATTGAAATAGACATAGCACTTTTTTTTTCAAAAGTAATAATTAATTACCATCTATAGGAGCGGGGGAAATTCAGGTTTCTTGCCCTCCTTTATAACATCAATTTTTACGTTTAAACTATTCGGAATAAAGCCTTAGTAAATGTGACAATTTTTAGTAATTTTTTCGTAAAAACAGAATTCCGAAAAGGAATTAATAAAAAGTTAAAAAAAGAATAAAAACTATTCCTGTTTTTGAAATTTAATGCTACTTTAGCCACGTAACAGTGAAACAATGAACAACTTAATTACCTGGAACGCATTTTATTATTTTTATTTCTATACCAGAGATAGGATCGGGAATGCTTTGTAATTAACTGTGCTGAAATTATATAAGAGTCTCGATCTAAAAGTCGGGACTTTTTTTTTTAGAGCAAATTTTAAATGGATAAAAAAGTAGCAATTCAGGGAATTCAAGGTTCCTTTCATCATTTGGTGGCACAGGAGTACTATCATAAAAGTATAAACGTGCTGGAATGTATGTCTTTTAGAGAGCTCGTTTCGGCATTAGTTTCTGGAGAAGCAAATGAGGCGGTTATGGCTATAGAGAATTCTATTGCGGGTTCCATTTTGCCAAATTACGCCATGATCGATGAAAATAACATAAAAGTGATTGGAGAGCATTACATCCCAATAGATATGAACCTGATGGCTTTGCCCGGGCAATCTATAGAAAAGATAAAAAAAGTTTTTTCACATCCCATGGCATTGCTGCAGTGTAAAGATTTTTTCAAAAAATATCCGCATATTAAATTAATTGAAGATGCAGATACCGCTGAAGTCGCCAAGAGAATATATGAAAAGGAGCTAAAGCATGTTGGTGCGGTGGCAAGTAAAGCTGCAGCGCAGATTTTTAACCTTGAAATGCTGGCAGAAAGTATCCATACCAAGAAAAGTAATGCTACCCGCTTCCTTATTTTGAGTATGAAGAAGAAGGAGCCCAATGGCGAAATTATTAATAAGGCATCTTTAAAATTTGAGCTGGAAAGCAAGCGGGGAAGCCTGGTTTCGGTTTTAAATATCATCAGGGATTTTGATTTGGATATGACGAAGATCCAGAGTATGCCAATTATTGAAACACCCTGGAAATATTCATTTTTTGTGGATGTAACTTTTGATGAGTACGAAGGTTTTAAGAAGGCAATGGAGATCCTGGAAGTGATGACTGAACAATTAAAAGTATTAGGTACATATAAAAACAGTTTGTAATGGTACAGGCAAAACGATTAGATGAGGTAAAAGAATATTACTTTTCCAGTAAACTCAGGGAGGTGCGGGCCCTCGAGGCTGCAGGAAAGCCCATTATTAATTTGGGTATTGGTAGCCCAGATTTACCACCGCCGCCGCAGGTAATTTCGAAACTGAATGAGGCACTTAGCAATCCCGGGGCTCATCAGTACCAGCCGTACAGGGGAACTGCCGATTTTAGAAATGCCATTCGGGATTTTTATAAGAACCATTACCAGGTAAGCCTGGATCCGGAGACAGAAATTATTCCTTTAATGGGGAGCAAGGAGGGGATTACCCATATTTCCATGGCTTTTCTTGATAAAGGAGACCAGGTTTTAATTCCAAATCCGGGTTATCCAACCTATTCTTCGGTGACGAAGTTGGTAGAAGCCGAAGCTGTTTACTATAATTTGAGCGCTAAAGGAAACTGGCTTCCAGATCTGGAAGAATTAGCTAAAAAAGATTTAAGCAAGGTAAAACTAATGTGGGTTAATTACCCTCATATGCCCACCGGTGCTTCGGCTAACGATGAATTTTTTGCAGATTTGGTGGCGTTTGCCAAAAAATGGCAAATATTGATCATAAATGATAATCCTTACAGCTTTATCTTAAATGACCATCCCGAAAGTATTTTAAAAACTGAAGATTGCAAAGATGTTGTGCTGGAACTGAATTCGCTGAGCAAAAGTTTTAATATGGCCGGTTGGCGTATTGGAATGCTCTGCGGAAGTGAAAAAAACATCAATACCATCCTGAAGGTGAAAACCAATATGGATAGCGGAATGTTTTATCCTTTGCAGGCCGGTGCTGCTGAAGCTTTACGCCTGGATAAAAAGTGGTTTACCGCTCAAAATGAAATTTATAAACAACGGAAAGAGAAAGTTTTGGAACTTGCTGAGGCGCTTAATTGCACTCCGGAAAAAGATCAACAGGGAATGTTTGTGTGGGCTAAGGTGCCGGAAGGAGAAACTTCAGAAGGTTTTGTGGACCATCTTTTACATACCCATGATATTTTTACTGCTCCCGGATTTATTTTTGGCAGCCAGGGAGAAGGTTACATCAGGTTTTCCCTTTGTACAAACGAAGAGAATATTTCCGAAGCCATTAAACGAGTAAAAAAATGAAAGTTTATATAATAGGAATCGGACTTATTGGAGGTTCTTTTGCACTTGACGTGAAAGCAAATTTTCCGGAGGCAAAAATCTTCGGAATAGATGCCAGCAACGCAAATCTTGCCAGGGCCAAGGAATTGAAGCTGATAGACGAAAAAGCTTCTATGGCAGATTTAAAAGAAGCTGATGTAGTGTTTGTGGCCGTTCCCGTGGATGTTAGTTTAGGGGTGATTTCGAAGGCTCTGGATCAGGTTGGTGAAAATACGCTGGTTATAGACGCGGGATCAACAAAATCAAAGCTTTGCCAGGCGGTTTCCAATCATGAAAACCGAAGGAATTTTTTGGCGGCCCATCCAATTTCAGGTACCGAATATTCCGGACCCGAAGCTGCAACTCCGAATCTTTTCAGGGATAAAACGAATATTATCTGTGAAGTGGAAAAAACAGCTTTTAAACTTCAGGAAAGGGCGTTGGAAATCTTCAGCAAACTTGGAATGCGAATACGGTATATGGATCCTGAATCCCATGACCGGCACATTGCATACGTCTCCCATCTGTCACATATAAGTTCATTTATGCTTGGCAAAACGGTTTTGGAGAAGGAAAAGAACGAGCGGGATATTTTTGATCTTGCAGGCAGTGGTTTTGCTTCAACAGTAAGGCTGGCAAAAAGCTCACCCGCGATGTGGACGCCAATTTTCGAGCAGAACAAAGAGAATGTGCTGGAGACTTTAAATGGATATATCAGTAACCTTACGCAGTTTAAAAACCTTATCGAAAATGGGGATTTTGAGGAGGTCTTTAATGAAATGGAAAGAACAAATCATATAAAAACAATCTTAAACGGAATCAACTAATACTACTTAAATTATATTGAAAAATGGAAAACAAGAAAGAACTTAGAAACTGGCTGGATGCTTTTGGACTTGATCATCCTTTGGTAATCGCCGGGCCTTGTAGCGCCGAAACCGAAGATCAGGTTTTGAAGATTGCACATCAGCTAAAAGATACAGATGCGACAGTTTTAAGGGCGGGAATCTGGAAGCCAAGAACAAGACCAGGTAATTTTGAAGGTGTTGGTGCACTTGGATTAAAGTGGCTTAAAAAGGCAAAGGAAGAGACAGGAATGTTAACTACTACAGAGGTTGCAAACACTGCTCATGTAGACCTTGCCTTAGAAAATGATGTGGATATTCTCTGGATTGGGGCGCGCACTACTGTTTCTCCGTTTATTGTTCAGGAAATAGCAGATGCACTAAAGGGAACAGATAAGACCGTTTTGGTAAAGAACCCTGTAAATCCTGATTTATCCCTTTGGTTAGGAGCTGTAGAGCGATTTTACACTGCAGATATTAAAAACCTGGGAGTAATACACAGAGGATTTTCGGCTTACGAAAAGACTAAATACCGAAACAACCCCGAGTGGCAAATTGCTATTGAACTTCAGAATAAATTCCCTGATCTTCCATTAATCCTTGATCCTTCCCATATTGCCGGGCGTCGTGATATTATTTTTGATCTTTGCCAGACTGCACTGGATTTAAATTATGACGGAATTATGGTAGAAACCCATCATACTCCTGATGATGCATGGAGTGATGCGGCGCAACAAATAACTCCTGCAACACTAGTTCAGATTATGAAAGATTTGAAGATTAGAAAAGAAATTTCAGAAAGTGAAGAATTTCAGAATAAACTCAGCAACCTAAGGGCGCAAATTGATGTTGCCGATAATAAGTTAATAGAACTGCTTGCAAAAAGGATGAGAGTTTCCGACGAAATTGGAAAAGTTAAGAAAGCACAGAATGTTTCTGTTCTTCAGACTAAAAGATGGAACGAAATTCTTGGAAAAATGGTGTTGGAAGGAGAGCAACACGGGCTTAGCGAAGAATTTATTCTACGTTTATTTAAGGCTGTACACCAGGAATCTATTAACCACCAGGAAAAAGTGATGAATTCTTAAAAAGGATTCTTTCCAATGTTTGTTAGATGGAAAACTTATCCTAATAGAAATAAGAAAGCCTCACTACTACAGCGAGGCTTTCTTATTTTTTTGATATGTCTACTTTGTATAGGCCAGTCGTCTTGAGGCTTTACGCATAAGTGTATTAATCAAGCCATCTGTACTACTGCCAAGGCTGCCAACAACCCTTTTGTTATAATTCCAGAGAAGTTCTCCATCCATGGCGTTGTTTACGCTCATATTAATTGTGGCAGAATTTGTGGCTCCCCAAAAGCCAACAAGAACGCCAAGTGCAATGGAAGCACCGTCAGACATTGGCTTATCGGTTTCAAAGTTACCGCCAATAACAGCGTCCACTTCTAAGAGTTCGGCCAGTTCTTCTGGTGTAAGGGCGGTAAGATCATAAATCTTGTTCTTCGCCAATATGGCATTAGTTCGCTTTGGATCCTGAACGTCGATAAACAATTTGCCGCGGCTTTTTCTTTTCAGGAACCATGAGTACATGGCGGCTTGTACAGCAGATCCTTCGCTTTTTTCCATTTCTGCCAGCTGTTCAACTGAAATTTCTTTCATTTGTTTAGGCCGTAGGCTTACCTTTGCAGTAAATGGCAAAATGGCAATTATTTTATGCTCTTTTGCAATCTGATCGAATTTCGGGTTCTCATACAGGTGAGTCTGTGAAATTGATGAAAGTCCGATCAAGAAGAAGAATATCGGAATAAAGAATTTTTTAGTAATTTTTTGCATGATGATTAATGATTAAATTTACGCGATCAAATATATGCGAAAATATGATTGATTTAACAAAACATTAGGATAATATTAATATTTAATGAAAGGAACGGTTTACAAATCTACAGGCAGCTGGTACCAGGTTAAAACTGAATCTGGAGAACGCTATAACTGCCGTATAAAGGGAAAGTTCCGTATCAAAGGAATTAAAAATACAAATCCTGTTGCGGTAGGTGATAAGGTTATTTTCGATCTGGAAGAGCAACAAGGGGAGGAGCAGCAGGGAGTGATCAAGAAAATTGAAGAGCGGGAAAATTACATTATCCGTAAATCTGTAAACCTTTCTAAGCAAACCCATATTATAGCTTCAAATATAGACCAGGTTTTCCTTATAGTTACGCTCAATAACCCACCTACTTTCACAACATTTATGGACCGGTTTCTGGTTACTGCTGAAGCTTACGATATCGAAGCAGTCATCCTCTTTAATAAAACAGATACTTATTCTGAAGAAGAAGTGCTGGAAGTAAAATTCCTCGCTCAACTTTACAGGGATGTTGGTTATAAATGTGTGGGAATTTCAGCAAAGACCGGTAAGAATGTAGATAAGGTTAAGGAAATGATGGTTGGAAAAACAAGTATGTTTTCGGGTCATAGCGGGACAGGAAAATCTACGCTCATCAATGCATTGGAATCTTCATTGGATTTAAAGACTTCAGAAATTTCTGAACAACACCGGCAGGGGCAGCACACTACTACATTTGCTGAAATGTTTGACCTTAGTTTCGATGCCAGAATTATTGATACGCCCGGGATTAAAGGTTTTGGAGTGGTGGATATGGAAAAGGAGGAAATTGGGGATTACTTTCCGGAATTTTTCGCGTTAAAACAAGATTGTAAATTTCATAATTGTCTGCACCTGGAAGAGCCGCATTGTGCTGTAAAAGAAGCTTTGGAAGAGGGAGATGTAGCCTGGTCCAGGTATAAAAGCTATTTACAAATAATGGAGGGTGAGGATGAGAATTACAGGATAGACAATTATCAAAAGAAATGAGAGTAGTATTACAAAGAGTTTCAGAAGCGTCTGTAACTATTAATCACCGTGTAAATGCGGTAATAAAACAAGGTCTCGTTATTTTATTAGGTATTGAAGATGAGGATACAAGTGAGGATATCGAATGGCTGTGTAATAAGATTGTAAAAATGCGCATCTTTAATGATGAAGATGAGGTGATGAATCTATCCTTACTGGATATTGATGGAGACGCAATTGTGGTAAGTCAGTTTACACTCCATGCCAGCACTAAAAAAGGAAATCGTCCCAGTTATATAAAAGCAGCCAAACCGGAAGTAGCGGTTCCTCTTTATGAAAAATTTATTGAAGTGCTGTCGGAAAAACTAGATAAAATAGTTGGAACTGGAGAGTTTGGAGCAGATATGAAGGTCGCTTTGGTCAATGATGGTCCGGTGACAATTTTGATGGACTCTAGAAATAAAAGTTAAAATTTCTTAAAATTTTATATATTGCGAATGTAATTCTACCATTCCATCACAGTGTATAAGATATTTCTTGCTTTTGTTCTAGCGTCTTTAAGTTTTACCTTAAACGCTCAAAATTCCCAATTACAAGGTTTTTTACTGGATCCAAGCCTCACTGCTAATGCGAATGCCGTTATCAGGAAAAACTCTATTGAGGTGGAGGTTCTGGCGGTAAACAAGATGCTTATCCGTCGTAAAAAAATTATTACCGTGCTTAATAAAAAGGGTGATGGTTTTGCTGTTGCATCCACCTTTTATGATAACAACCGGACGATAAAGAATCAGGAAGCTTTTATATATAATTCTTTTGGAGATGAGGTTCAGCACTATAAAAAGCGGGATTTTAAAGATCAAAGTGCTGTGGGAGGTTCTACTTTTCATTCAGATGAGCGGGTGAGTTACCTGAATTATACCCCAAGAAGTTACCCTTACACAATATTATTTGAAAGTGAGATAGAGACAAATAGTACAATTTTTCTGCCTCCATGGAAACCTGTTTATGGTTTTTATGCAAGTGTTGAAAATTCTTCTTATCAATTACTTAATCCGGCCAAAATCCCTATTCGTTTTGATGAGCGAAATCTTGAAAACTTCGCTATTAATAAGGAAACTTCAGAACATGAACTTAGTTATAGCGTAAAAAACATCCCTGCCTATGTCCCTGAAAATTGGGCGCCAGACCTGGAGCAATTTACTCCTGGAGTTTTAATAGCGTTAAATAACTTTGCCCTAGTAGGAGTTACTGGTAACGCCACCAACTGGCGGGAATTGGGAAAATGGCAATATGATAACTTACTTAAGGGCAGGGATAAATTACCTGAAGGGACTATTTCAAAAATTGCATCCCTTACAAAGGATGCCAAAACAATAGAGCAGAAAGCTGAAATTATTTATAAATATGTTCAGGAAAATACACGGTACATAAGTGTACAACTGGGCATTGGAGGTTGGGAGCCGATGTTGTCTGAAGATGTTGACAGGCTGGGTTACGGAGATTGTAAGGCACTTACAAATTATACCAAGGCCTTGTTGGAATCCCAGGGTATACCTTCTAATTATGCAGTAGTTTATGCAGGAGAGGAGAAACAAAACATAGATGCAGATTTTGCCTCTATGCAAGGCACTCATGTTATCCTTAACATTCCCCGGGAAGAGGAGGATATATGGCTGGAATGTACAAGCCAGACCATGCCCTTTAATTACCTGGGAGATTTTACTGATGACAGGGATGTGCTGTTAGTGAAGCCTGAAGGTGGAGAAATTGTACGTTCTAAAATTTACACTGCATCTGAAAACCTCAGGAAAAGTAGTTCTGAGATTATTTTACAGCCAAACGGCGCCTTTACTACCAATTTTGAGCGTAGGAGCAATGGTATTTTCTACGGAAATATTTATAGGATAAAAGATCAACAGGCAGCGATTCAGGATATTGTTTATAAAGAAGATTGGGGACATTTACAGGGATTGAAAATAGCATCTGTAGGGTACAATGATGACAAGGATAAAAAGCAGTTTACAGAAGAGCTACATTTTACCGGACAAAAGTATGCCACAAAAGCCGGCAAAAGGTTACTCTTACCTGTAAGTTTTTTAAACCTGAACACATTTAATACTGCAGGTGATGTAGAAAGGAAATTGCCGCTTGAGATTAGAAGGGGAAAAACAATAGTTGATAGATTCAGTTTTGTACTGCCTGAAGGGTTTGAGGTAGAGTCAATTCCGCAATCTGCGAGCATAACTTCAGAATTTGGAAATCTGGACCTGCAGCTTGACTTAATAGAGGACGAAGAGGAGAAAAAGATTGAGGTAATGCGGGAATTTCAACTCAAAAAGGGTTTATGGCCTGCAGAAGCATACGTCAAGTTCAGGGACTTCATATCCCGTGTAAATTACATAAACAATCAAAAAGCAGTTATTAAAACCAATCTTTAAACACATGCGCAATTTTCTATTTATTCTATTCCTTGTTACAATAAACGTGATAAACGGGCAGGACTATCGTTTTGGAAAAGTTTCTGAAGAAGAAGTTCTGGAAAAAGTTCATCCCCTGGATTCCACAGCAAACGCCGCCATTCTATTTAGAAGTCAGGTCACTTATTATGAATTACATCAAAGTATTGGATTTACCTTAGTGACCGATGTTTACGAGCGTGTAAAAATCTATAATAAAGACGGTTTTGACTGGGCTACCAAAGAGATCACTGCCTATCAAAACAATTCCGATCGTGAGAAAATTAGTAGTGTTAAAGGAAATACATACAATATAATAGATGGTAAGCTTGAAGAAGAAAAGTTGCACAAAGACGG
>NZ_JAVRHP010000249.1:0-1140 GCF_031846505.1 Autumnicola edwardsiae | reverse complement strand
AGTATGGCCAAAGCAAAAGATGATTTTGCACCCATTTATGCCCGTATCACGGTCGATGGAAAACGTGCCGAGATCAGTTTAAAACGATTTACATCGGTTACCTATTGGGATACCCGTTCCAAGAGGGCAAATTCGAGAACTTCTGAGGGTAAAGCCCTCAACGTCTATTTAGATCAGGTCTATTCCGATTTACTGGAATGCCACAAACAGCTTCTGGGCGAATCCAAATACGTTACCGCCCAAGCTATCAAAGCCCGTTACCTTGGGGAAGATGAACAGCACAAAACGCTGCTTCAACTGGTTTCCTACCATAATAAGAATATGGTTTCGGTACTCAAGCCCGGCACATTGAAAAATTATTTCACTACGGAACGCTATATAAAACGGTATCTGAAGCACAAACTAAAGACCAATGACGTTTTCCTGAAACAACTGTCCTATAAATTCATCATTGATTTTGAACAGTTCTTACGTAACGGAAAATCCATAAACCGTTCCCAGCCTCTAAAGAACAACGGGGTTATGAAACATTTGGAACGGTTGAAAAAGATGATGAACCTTGCCCTTCGGTTGGAATGGATCGAGAAGGATCCTTTTGTAAGGTTCTCGCTAAAGTTTACAAAGCATCAACGGGCATTTTTATCGCAATCTGAACTTGAAGTTCTGGAATCCGGTCAGCTTTCAAAAGGGATGCACCAAAAAACGAGGGACGTTTTTGTTTTTGCCTGTTATACGGGACTGTCCTATATCGATGTAAAGTTGCTCAGCGATGACCATATTGTACGTGGCATCGATGGGGATTATTGGATATTCACAAAAAGGGAAAAGAACGATGAAGCTGTAAAAATACCGCTTTTGGATAAAGCCCTTGACATCCTGAAAAAGTATGACCAGGGAACTGAAAACAAAAGCGAAAAATTGCTGCCGGTATTTTCCAATCAGAAAATAAATAAATATCTGAAGGAAGTAGCTGCTATCCTAAAAATAAATAAGAAGCTCACGTTCCACGCGGCAAGGCATACGTTTGCCACTACTGTTACGCTTTCCAATGGCGTGCCCATTGAGACCGTTTCAAAATTACTCGGTCATACGAAGCTTTCCACAACGCAAATTTACGCTAGGGTTATCGAACAAAAAGTA
>NZ_JAVRHP010000248.1:0-1140 GCF_031846505.1 Autumnicola edwardsiae | reverse complement strand
CACCTTTTGTTCGACGACCCTGGCATAGATTTGCGTTGTGGAAAGCTTTGTATGGCCGAGTAATTTTGAAACAGTCTCAATGGGTACACCATTGGAAAGTGTAACGGTAGTGGCAAAAGTATGTCTGGCCGCGTGGAACGTAAGCTTTTTATTGATTTTTAGGATTGCCGCTATTTCCTTTAAATATTTATTGATCTTTTGATTGGAAAATACCGGCAGCAGTTTTTCCTGTTTGTTTTCGGTATCTTGGTCATACCTCTTTAATATATCAAGGGCTTTATCTAAAAGCGGTATTTTTACCGCTTCATCGTTCTTTTCCCTTTTTGTGAATATCCAGTAATCCCCATCGATGCCGTGTACAATATGGTCATCACAAAGTAATTTTACATCGATATAGGATAGTCCCGTATAACAGGCAAAAATAAAAACATCCCTCGTTTTTTGGTGCATCCCTTTTATAAGCTGACCGGATTCCAAAACTTCAAGTTCCGATTGGGACAGAAATGCCCGTTGATGTTTTGTGAACTTTAGCGAGAACCTCACAAAAGGGTCTTTCTCGATCCATTCCAACCGAAGGGCAAGGTTCATCATCTTTTTTAATCGCTCCAAATGTTTCATAACCCCATTATTTTTAAGGGGCTGGGAATGGTTTATCGATTTTCCGTTGCGTAGGAACTGCTCAAAGTCAATGATGAATTTATAGGATAATTGTTTTAAAAAAACATCATTGGTCTTTAGTTTGGTCTTCAAATACCGATTTATATAGCGTTCTGTTGTGTAATAATTTTTCAAAGTTCCCGGCTTGAGTACCGAAACCATATTCTTATTGTGGTAAGAAACTAACTGAAGTAGCGTTTTGTGCTGTTCATCTTCCCCTAGGTAACGGGCCTTGATAGCTTGGGCGGTAACGTATTTGGATTCGCCTAGAAGCTGTTTGTGGCATTCCAATAAATTAGAATACACCTGGTCAAGGTAAACATTTAATGACTTTCCATCGGAAGTCCTTAAAGTTGACCTTTTGGAACGTGTATCCCAATAGATAACCGAAGTGGATCGTTTTAAACTGATTTCTGCACGTTTTCCATCGACCGTAATACGTGCATAAATGGGTGCAAAATCATCTTTTGCTTTGGCCATACT
>NZ_JAVRHP010000247.1:0-1152 GCF_031846505.1 Autumnicola edwardsiae | reverse complement strand
TTTCTAAGGGTCGACTAATTAGATTTATTGATAAAATTGATTATCTTAGGAGGGTGGATAATATAAACACATCCTTTCTAAATTTAATATGATTTTTATGAAAGAAAGACCTCTCTTACTTTTATTCCTTTCTATGTTTTCTTGTCTGGCTTCTGCGCAGAATGCTCCTGTAAATCTTTCAGAAGTTGGTTTTGAAAAAGAAGAATTGCTTTTCATTACTTCAGAGGCGATGAAAACTTTTTCTGCGGAAGCTAAATCCTCATCTGTAAGAAATAATTCCGAAGTCTTTATAAGTCAGGTAGGAGATGCGAATATTGTAAACACTGCTGTTTCCTCTGAAAATGTGAGGATGGATCTGCGACAGCAGGGAAGCTCAAACGATATGCAAATGAAGGTGTTGGCAAACAATGTCAGTTATAATGTTCAACAGAGGGGCAATTACAATAATCTCTTTGATTTTACTTCTGTGCCATCACAATCTGCTATCTTAAATTTAGAACAACAAGGAAATGATCTCCATGTAGAGAAATACGGTACAAATTCTATTACTAATAAACTCGAATTTAAGGTTGCTGGAGATTATAAATCTCTAATTATAAGAAGTTACCAATAGATGGTATTAATGTTAGGGAAGTTTCTCTCTCTGTTCTTTATTCTGGATGGATGCCTTTATACTCTCAGATCTTAATTCTGAAGTTGAGGCGGTTATCAATATAAATGATTCTAACAGTATATTTACGACATTGTGGGCTGGAAAAAATATTACCGGGGGGCTACTCAAGGCCTGCGTACGAGCTTTAACTTATTCTTCTAAAAATGCACTAAGCAAAATAGAATTCCTTAGAAAAGTTGGTGGCGAAACCTTCTGTTTATTATAATCTTGATAGATCTAACGAATTTCAGGTTACTTCCGAATTCCTGTAAATGGCTACAATCTTGAAAAGATAGAATTTTCATGAGCTATTGATGGAATTTCCCTCATATATTTAAACTTTGGCAGCCTGTATAGCGTAAATGCCACTGGTGATGTAGCTCAAAAGTTATTTCTGGTATAGACGGTGCCCTGGGAGGTATAGATTTGTCAATTGATCACCGCACCTTACTTTTTACACGTGATGTTTCGGAATATGAGAGGGATAATGACCGTCAGCT
>NZ_JAVRHP010000246.1:0-1179 GCF_031846505.1 Autumnicola edwardsiae | reverse complement strand
CCTTTTTTGATGCTGATACATTTTCAATATTTAGAATTAGGGAAGGTTTATAAAAAGGAGGGACGACTGGCTTATGCAACCTGTACTAACTTCTAAATATTGGTATTTTGCATTACAAAAAAGGTAGGGACAGCAACGGCCGGGAAGGAAATGGAAATACTGAAATTGAGAAACAACCGGAAGCGAAGTAAATGAATAAATGGAATTCCTATTAAGCGGGCGTCCTTTGTTACTTAGTTTATAGAATAAGGCTATAAGATTAGCACAACTTATTATTTATCGAATACATCAAGAGAAAAAATGAAAAGGATGCTCAAGATATTCTTAAGAAAGCTCTTTACCCAAAATGGAGTATTTAGCGAAATGAAGCGGTAATGTGCTGACTGCTATACAACTCATAGATAATGGTCATAATCTCTTAAATGTATAAAGCAGAATATGTTAATTACATTATTTAAGTATTTGCTTAAATACGTATTTTATTATACCTTTGAAATCTAAATAATAAATTAACCATGGAAATTTCGTGTACAAGAGCCCAAGCTGATCATCAACAACTTCTCAATTGTAAAAATGTTCTTGAAAAAATGGATGATAATTTTCAGGATATGACCAAACTACTATCTATTGCTGGTAGTGAGGTGCGTTTAAAAATTTTATTCCTCTTGAACATGGAAGACGAATTATGTCCCTGTGATATTGCTGATATTTTAGAAATGAGCGTACCGGCAATCTCTCAACACATCCGGAAAATTAAAGATGCGGGTTTTATCTCCTCAAGAAGAGATGGGCAAACCTTATATTATTCTTTAGTGAAGGATAAAACAGCTGTACTTGATGCTGTTTTCACTACTATCAAAATGGTTAAAAAAACTGCGTAAAATGAAAACTTCCCAAAAATCAAATAGTCCGGCATATTTGAGCATAATTACTGCAGTAACAGCTTCCGTATGTTGTATTACTCCCCTCCTGGCAATTTTAGCAGGTAGTAGTGGACTTGTAACCACTTTTTCCTGGATAGAACCTTTTCGTCCTTATTTGATTGCGCTTACTATAGGAATTCTTGGTTTGGCCTGGTATTTAAAATTGAAACCTAAAACACAAGAAGAAATAGATTGTGCCTGCGACGAGGAAGCAAAACCATCTTTTTGGCAGTCCAAAAATTTTCTATTCATAGTT
>NZ_JAVRHP010000245.1:0-1185 GCF_031846505.1 Autumnicola edwardsiae | reverse complement strand
GTCCGTTTTTAATGAACAGAGTGCCCGCGGTTATTGCAGTAGTTTAAAGTTACGTTCTACTGCTGAATAGGTTTTGATCAATGCTCAAAAATGTCAATTTTCGATCTCAATAAGACCGGGTTAATGTGATCTACGAAAATCAGGATTAAATATTTTTCTTCCTCGGGTTCTTCTCCTGCCGAACTGAAAATAAATTAAGGATCCTATAATCGGAAAAAATACAATTACCACGAGCCAAAGGAATCTCGAAACTGGATTTTTAAATCGCGCACGAAAAATATCCACAGCTGCCCAAATCCACAAAATTGCAGTGAGCCCAATTAACGTAAAAAACATAAACTCTGTCATGGTTGGTTTATCTTTTGAATTTCTTTACCACATGCCTGATTAAAACATAAATACAGAAACCCAGCGTAAGAGCATAAACAACTGCTAATGCCGGTTTTTCAAAACTGAGATTTTGAAAGTCGAACCCCTCAAAAAGAGCCACCCCAATAATGACGGCTGAAACTGCAACAGCAAACACCGGTGCTTTTTTATTTTCCATTTTTAAAGTTTTATTATTAGATCAATTGATACTCCCAAAAGAATTGCAGCAATCATAAACGTAATCATTCCCACCGTATAGGAAGCAAATGCTTTAAAATAGTTTAATGGTTTTTTCCTGTCAAAAACTGTCCTATAGCCCAGGTACAATAAACGATAAATAAAATACCTCCTATTTGCATCAGACCAAAATTTGTAAGGCCCTGTAAAATTGCAAAAACCGTCAGAAACAGCATTCCCATTCCCATTACAAAACATAGCAGGATTAAGATCTCGTAAAAATTATAACCATACTTCCTGAAAAATATTTTTGCCCAGAAGGCTATAAATATGGCCATTATCAAGTTAGCATATCCATAGTGGTCCTGGATCCATTGAAGTATGATCCCTGTGGTAGATTTTTCTGCTTCGTCATATTTTACATAACCATCTTCAATAAGAAAAAAGTTGTTCACGAGTGAATACATTAAAGAAGTGACGATGATGAAAAGGATTGGTTTTACAAGCCGACTTCTATTTTCGGTAATAAAAAGCCTTACATTTTTTCCGGGTCGAATCAATAATTCCCAGATGGTGTAAAAAATACCTTTTTCAAAGTTTAATACCTGTTGAATCTCGTGAAGAACATAGTGGCTGTTA
>NZ_JAVRHP010000244.1:0-1217 GCF_031846505.1 Autumnicola edwardsiae | reverse complement strand
ATAGTCACTAAGAACATCAATCTTGCAAATTTCAAAGAAAAATTTCGTTCTATTCTTGAAGGAACAAGAATTAGGGAAGAACGAATAGATGCATTGTTGGAAAATATTCGCAGTAAAGCAGACCCTATTACCCAATTTATAGCTGTTTCAGAAGAACTACGACTATTGGCTGAATTCAAGCTGGATGAAGATAATCCAGAAGATTTACCTGCAACACCAATTTTGGATTCAGCAGGATTTTCTGAAGACCATAAGCTAAAAATTCAATCCAAAATTTCTACTGATGATTGGTTGCAATTAACAGCAACGGAATTGGAATTCAATCCAGAATTCTTTTATACAACAAATAATGAGCTTGGGGACGAAATTCCTTTTCGAGATGCATCTGCTGGACAACAAGCTACTGCACTTCTTACAGTTCTACTTAATCAACCAGGAATACCTTTATTGATAGACCAGCCAGAGGATGACATTGATAACCGAGCGATTGATGCAATAATCAAAAACATTTGGAATGCTAAAAAGAAAAGACAGTTGATTTTCACAAGCCATAACGCCAACTTAGTTGTAAATGGTGACGCTGAATTAGTAATATGCTGTGATTATAAAGATGCAAGCTCGCAAACCAGAGGTGTTATAAAAGCTGAAGGCGCAATTGATAGGAAAAAAATAAAAAACGAAATTACTTCAGTAATGGAAGGTGGTGAAAAGGCATTTAGACTTAGAAAGGATAAATACGGCTTTTAATTTAACTAAATATAGACTTCGCCTCATCATAAACCCGCTCAAAATTAGCCGCTAAATCCGCCTGAGAAAATTGCTTGGATTCTTCAGGAAGCTGCCGCTGAATTCTTGACAATTTAAACTGCACTTTCTTATCCTTACCATCAGCATAGGTTATAAATTCGCCCTGTTTTAATCGAAAGAAAACGTCTGCTCTAATTTTCGGGATTTCTTTTTCGCCTGTGGTAATACGTGTATCAAAATCCAGATTATGACCACGACTTACGCTTTTGGTTGGGTCTTTGATGATTTCAAAAAAGCGTTCGTAGTATTTGGCGGTGTCTGGGTCGTTTACTTTACCAAAAAACTGGTATGATAAATTACTCAAAATTGCCTTGCTTGCCTTATCGCCATACATCATATCGTTTTGTATTTTATCCTGCATTACATAAATCGTAGCAATATTGTAGCTTCTCAATGTTGCCGGAATGCGG
>NZ_JAVRHP010000243.1:0-1222 GCF_031846505.1 Autumnicola edwardsiae | reverse complement strand
TGGTACATCAGCAAAATGATTCTTCGTCTGAGACCTGTTGTTTAAAAGGTTATTAAGAGTTGCGCCAAAAGACAGCGTAGCTTTTTCAGTACCTCCATCTATCGCGGGTTCGGATTCCTCTTTACTACAAGAGGTTAAAAAAAGCGTCAACGCTAAAATTGACATTATTGTAATTTTAAACTTTTTCATACTAAAAAAATTTAGGTTAGTATATTTAGAATGGTTAATAACAACTTTCTGCTATATATAAGGAGCTAAGGGCACTAATTAGTGCCCAATAGCATCCTGTATACTTGAAAGTATAAGATTTATCCTGATTGGATCTAGTAGTCCATATCTGTATTTACATACTGACCGCAGGCCACAGGAAGTGACGGCTGGTAAGTGTATGTATAGTCATTCCCTGCTCCGTCAAGATCTGCATCCATCCCGTGTAGCACTACTACTTTTTGATCCAGAGGATCAAGATCGTCTACCATTGCATCGGTAAGTGTAAACGTTCTTTGATAGAAATACATACCACCCAGCGCTACAGGAAAGTCTCCATTTGCTTCATCAAGCGGAAGTAATACATCTCCATAATCTGAAAGCCCTTCTGCTATTTCAATGAATCCATTTCCATTTTCATCGTCGCTCATATCAGGACATGTCGCGTTTGTACCATCAGTAAATCCATGGATGTGTTGCGGATGTTGTTCTCCTGATTCCAAGTTGTAAGCTAACACTGAAGTATATAATGTATTTCCTTCTAATCTTGCATAGGAAAAAGCTACTGCTCCGGAATCATTCAGATCTTTAAGACAAGCTTTGTAGTTCATCGCTTCATCCTCAGGATCAGTAAAAATAGGCGGAGTATCAGTTTGTCCACATCCGTAGAAGAAGTGCAGGTAATCCAAATTGTCATCACCATCAAAGAAAGATCTAACTTCTGTATCGGTAATTACACCACTACGAATTACTCTCTCTGTAGCCTCGTACTCACCTGTTTCCAAAATAGTAATCTCGAAATAATATTCATCATCATCTGATCCATCAGGCAATGCAAAACAAACAGGATCTGCAGAATATTCTCCGTCTTCCATTTCTACCTCTGCTGTAACTCCATCATAAAGTTGTTCGGTATTTTCACCGTCTTCACGAAGCCACACGTCAACACTGTAAGAAGCCACATAATGTCTTCCGTTAGGTGGACAGAAATTTCCAAATAAGCAGAATTCGATTA
>NZ_JAVRHP010000242.1:0-1238 GCF_031846505.1 Autumnicola edwardsiae | reverse complement strand
TTGGCCAAGGAATGGATGGAGAAAGGAAATCATTAAAAAAGTTAAGTAAATTTAAACAGAAAGATTATGATGGACAACTGGAATTTTGGGGGAATGCACTGGATATGGTGGGGACTTTGGATAATTCTTATCTTTTGGATATTTTTAATTCCTTACCCCACCCCGGGACAAAAACGGAAAAAAGACGGAGCAATGGAAATTCTAAGGGAGCGTTTTGCACGGGGCGAAATAAGCGAGGAAGAATATAAACACCGGGTAAATATACTTCAAAATAAAAATGAACCAAAGGACCAGAAAAAAATTAGGCAGGAAAAATAATGGGAAAAGGACAACTAACTATATTTTTTTTAATGCTGGCTCCTATCCTGCATACCCAAACTATATACAGTACACGGGAGGGGCATATCCTTATAAAAGCTAATATAGATGGCAATGCATTTAAGGCGGAAAGCCATCAACTTTCCATGTTTTTTGATTACACAAGTAAAGAAATTACGGGTTCCATAGATTTGAGAACTATAGACACAAATAATCCACAGCTAGCCACCTATCTTAAAAGTACTCAAGCACCTATATGGATAAGATTTTCCGGGAAGGTCCCGGTTGAGGATTTCCTTTTGCGCCCACATGAACCAATTGATTTTAATTGGTTGGTAACGATCAGGCTTCCTAATAAAGAAGTGCAAAACTACTTTAAAGCGACATTGACCCACATCCCCCAAGGTCCTACATTTTCCTGTCTTTTAAGTGCCGGTGGATTTATAGAGAAAACTATAAGCCCAAGCTTAAATCAAGTGGTTCCTGGACTTGAAGGATCCATAGAAATAAAATTTGCCCAGCTTATTTTAAAGAAAGAGTGAATGCCATTTAATTCAAAATAACATAGAAAGATGAAAAAGTATAAATAGAATCCCATCCTCTTCCAGTAGTGCCTTATTAAAATAGCGCTGGGGAGATGTAATAAGTGTAAATAAAATATCCTCCTGCCGTACAAAATTTGTACCGCAATTAGGGACATAGATGTGATATATAAATATTTCCGTCTTATCATTTTTCGCTTATTACTAATAATGGAAAATTTTGAGGGGTGGACCGCAAGTGCGTATTGGAAGAGCATTGAACTGAAACTTCCGAACGAAGAACGCGTTAAAAAGGTTGCATTGGTGGGAAATACAAAATGGAAGGAACAGTTTACGGAAGTTTTGATTCCCTTTACAAGGGCACATATTAAATTCTTT
>NZ_JAVRHP010000241.1:0-1349 GCF_031846505.1 Autumnicola edwardsiae | reverse complement strand
TGCGGCCACCCCTCCTTTTAACCAGGAAGGGCACATAGAGTATTATGAATTCGTGGCAAACCAACATCTAAGAAAAATAAAAAATGAAGAAAGTAGTAATAGCATATAGTGGCGGTCTGGATACTTCCTATTGTGCTAAGTATTTATCTAAAGAAGAAAACTTTGAAGTTCATGCGGTAAGTGTAAATACCGGAGGCTTTTCAGAAGAAGAAATAGAAAAAATAGGTTCCAATGCTCAAAAGATAGGAGCGAAAACTTATAAAAATATAGATGCGGTTGCTTCCTTTTATGATAAGGTAGTAAAATTCCTCATTTTCGGAAATGTGCTTAAGAACGATACCTATCCGCTTTCAGTAAGTGCAGAACGTATTGTACAGGCTATTGAAATAGTGAATCATGCAAAGAAAATAGGAGCGGAATATATCGCTCACGGGAGCACTGGTGCAGGAAACGACCAGGTACGCTTCGATATGATTTTTCAGATTATAGCCCCGAAAATTCAAATTATCACACCGATAAGAGATAAACAACTGACCCGGCAGGAAGAAATTGAATATCTTAAAGCCAATGGAGTTGATATGAATTGGGAAAAAGCAAAGTATTCAGTTAACAAAGGTTTATGGGGAACAAGTGTTGGCGGTGCTGAAACTTTAACTTCAGAAAAACCTCTCCCAGAAGAAGCTTATCCTTCACAATTACAGGAAAAGGAAGCTAAACAATTTAGTCTTGGCTTTACAAAAGGGGAACTCACCTCTGTAAACGGAAAAGAAAACACCCCTGAAAAGAACATCGAGATCCTGGAAAGCGTTGCTTCTAAATACGCGATTGGAAGGGATATTCATGTAGGAGATACTATTATTGGGATTAAAGGCCGGGTTGGGTTTGAAGCTTCCGCTGCTTTAATTACCATAAAGGCGCATCATTTGCTGGAAAAACATACCCTTAGCAAATGGCAGCTTCAGCATAAAGATTATATCGCCAACTGGTATGGTACACACCTTCACGAGGGCCAGTATCTGGATCCTGTGATGCGTGATCTTGAAGCCTTTCTGCAAAGTTCTCAGGAGCAGGTGACCGGGGAAGTATTTGTGACCCTTCATCCTTACAGGTTTACTTTGGACGGAATTAATTCCAAATTCGATTTGATGAACAGCAGCTTCGGAAATTATGGGGAAGAAAATAAAGCCTGGACCGCAGATGATGCAAAAGGATTTATTAAGATCCTATCTAATTCAGGAAAAATTTACCAACACGTAAAACAGGAACAATGATAGAGGCAGGAATTATTGGTGGAGCCGGTTACACGGCGGGGGAATTAATAAGAATACTGCTCAGGCATCCGGAAGTAA
>NZ_JAVRHP010000240.1:0-1366 GCF_031846505.1 Autumnicola edwardsiae | reverse complement strand
ATCAAACTTCATAGAATTTGATGTCAAATAATAACAATGAAATTCAAACAATACCAAAGAATATTTTATTCACATTTATTTGATTTTCAGTTATTTACAATTAAATATATGTAAATTCTAATAATGAAAAATGAACTTAAAATCTAAATTTTTCCGTTATGAAAAAATCACACTATTTAGCGTCCATTCTTTCGCTCTTATCCACTTCCCTTTTTGCTCAAATTGGTGGCATAGAAAATTCCGTTAACGATGTTGGCGATACCATCAGGACTATCTTTCCGATTTTATTGGGTGTTATCTTCTTGGTTGGCTTCCTATTTAATGCTGGACATTTCTTCGGCGAAAATGCGGACCTCAAAAAAGGGATAACAAGAATACTGGTCTTTGTACTAATTGCAGGTGCAGTAGTCGGCATCTTCACATACTTAATAGGAATCGTAGTTTAAAGATGAAGCGGTTCGAAGTCTATAAAAACATTCGGAAACGGGCTGTCATTTTTGGACTGTCCATTTCCCTGTTTGCCTTGATGATGGTTTCCATTTTGGCTTCGTTGCTCATCATCATTTTCTCTTTCAGCTTTGCGATCATAATAGGAGTATTGGTACTCAATACTTCCTTATTTGTGGTGCTGACATGGATTACACACAATCCACAAATTTTTCAAATGACAAATGCTTTCCCAAAAATATTGAGTAACAAAAAAACCTCAGGCTTTGATTATGAACAAGATTAACATTTCAGCATATCAACCCATCGCAGATATTCAAGACAATATCGTATTTGCCAACAATGGTAACGTTGTCCTATGCTATAAAGGGAATCTACCGGAAATATACTCTCTTTCTGAAAAGGATTTTGAGGATATGCACGGTGCTTGGTTTCAGGCTTTGAAATCATTGCCAGTTGGTACTGTGGTTCACAAGCAGGATATCTACCTCAAGAAATCATATACTTCAGAACAACTTCCGAATTCAACCTTTCTGGAAAAGGCTACTCACGAGCATTTTAAAGGTCGTGGGCATATTGAGCACAACTGTTATTTGTTCTTCATCTTGACCAAAAACAAGGCACTCAATAATCCGAAATATGTCAATCCCTTCAGGAAAGTTTCAAAAGGAATCGTACAGGAACTGGATGATAATATCAAGAGCTTCACGAACTCGGTAAGTGATTCAGTTTCTTTTATCAATAACAGCCGAAAGATGGATTTTGTTTCGCTTAAAGCGGAAGATATTCGGCAACTAACAAGTGCATACTTTAATGGCTTCAATGAAGGCTACGACACCGATATTTTACTTGATAAGAAAAGCGTCAATATTGGCGAAAACCATTTTGATGCCCTGGCCATCAACAGCGAACTGTGCTT
>NZ_JAVRHP010000024.1:0-44339 GCF_031846505.1 Autumnicola edwardsiae | reverse complement strand
CGTTAGAAAAATTGAAAATTTTTTAAAGTCCGATTAAACCTTTTGGTAAAATTATAGTCAAAGAAGCAAATGAAAAAGAACAAGCTACCATACAAATTGGATTCGGGACTTAAGGTTCCCGATAACTATTTTGATGATCTCACCAGTCGTCTTATGGATAGCATTGATTCTGATTCTACCGGTAACAACCCACTTTTAACCGAAATAGAAAGTAGTGGTTTTAAAGTACCGGAAGGTTATTTCGAGAATTTTGAAGTAGAATTATCTCCTAAGGAAGAGAAGGAAACCAAAGTAATTCATCTTTTCAGCAAAAGGAATCTATATTATGCTTCAGGAGTGGCTGCCATTTTTATCGCTGTTTTTAGTACAATCTTGTTAAATCCCTCTCCTGAATATACCTGGGAGAACGTAGAACTTTCTGCCATAGAGAATTATTTAGATGCCGGTTATACAGATATGTCGCCATCAGAAATTACCAATTTTTTGTACGAAGGAGATTATGTTGTGGAAACAAATTTTGATAATGTAAATTCTGATGCAGTTTACGATTATCTGGACGAAAATGTGGAAGATCCTGCTTATATACTTGAATAACACGTTATGAAGAAGTTTTTATTTGTTTTATTTTTCTTTTCCTGTTTCTGGCATGTCAATGCACAGGATGATAAGGAGCGCATAAAAGCCCTGAAAACGGCTTTTATTACTCAGGAAATGGAAATGAGCAATAAAGTAGCTCAAAAGTTCTGGCCGGTTTATAATGAATATGAAACCAGGAGACGGGAGCTTCATGAAGAAGAAGACAACAAACTAAAGGACACAGAATGCGTTAATGAACAAGAGGCAGAAAAAATGCTTTCTGAATATCTGGACATAGAGCGAAAAGAATACGTTATAAAAAAGCAGCTTTTTGAAGATCTAAAAGAAATATTTTCGGCAAAAGAAATAATAGAGCTGCATAAACTCGAAGATGAGTTCCACAAAAAGCTAATTAGAGAATACAGGGCGAGGAAACATCGTGAAGAAGAAAATAATAGTAAGAAATAAAGATTTTATAATTTTTGGTTGGTTAGTTAGTTAGTTAGTGTATTCCGGACGATTAATTTTGTCCGGAATACTCTTTTTATACCGACCCATTTTCTCTGTATTATTTAAATGTCAGCATCGCAATCCTTCCTTTTCCCGCGGCATAAGCGGTAGAATCATTCATAAATCTCAGGGTATAAAAACCTTCATCTGAAAGTTTTTCCCAGCTTTTTCCTCCATTTTTACTATAGGAGATTCCGGTAAATCCAACGGCAACAATTTCGTCACCTTCAGAATTTGGCAAATATCGCACTCCGCTTTTGTAGCCGGGCTCCTCTCCTTCTCCAACCAACTCCCATGTTCTCCCGCCATCTGTGGTTACTGCTTTATTTCCCATATTTCCTTCAGGAGAAGTGTAATCCCCACCTATAATTATTCCGTTACTTTCATTATAAAAATCCATGCTGTAACCTCCGGTTGTAGATTTTCCTTGCACCATCGGAGTTTCAAAAACTTCCCAGCTTTTACCTTTGTCGGGAGAGTAAAATATCCTGGACTTCATTCCGCCGCTAAGAATCCAGGTATTGTCTCCCTGTATCGCGATATTGGAATTGCTTGCGGCAAAAGCGGCTTCCCCCTCTTCAGTTTCAGGTAGCATATCGCAGTCCAGTTTTTTCCAGTTTTGGCCGCCGTCCCTAGTGACGATCACAGAAAGGCAATTATCGGTAGGATCGCCCATGGCAATACCTTCCCGGTCATTCCAAAAAGCCAGGGAATCGTAAAATACCTTTTCATTCTCTTCTTTATAGACAAGTTTCATCTCTCCATTTTCTCCGGTTTTATAAAGAAGAGCAGGATTTCCAACACTCAGCATAAAAAAATCGTTCGCAGTACTCGCCACAGCCCTGAATTCTGGCGTTGCACCGTTATATTGCTGTACATTCGTCTTCCAGCTTCCTTCTGCGGCATTATACAAGCCATAAACACCATTATTTCCGGCAAAGGCATGGTTATTTCCAATAACTTCAATCGCCCTAACACTTAGCAAATCGTCCTCCAGGATTGTCTGCACATTAACTGAAGAAATAAACGGCTTTTTATTATTTTCTTCTTCGGAAGGAGTTCCTTGTTTATTTTCAGTTTTGCAGGAAACAATTAATAATATAGAGAGGTAAAGTAGTTTTTTCATATTCAGAATAAATTATATAGTAGGCCGAAAATTGCCATTTTAGGCATTGCTTCAAAGATAAATTTTTCCGAAGCAAAAAACCGTACCTTTGCAGCCTTAAAATTATTTTATGCGCTTACACAGAAATTTGGTTTTTGCCACTATAGATGCTTTATCAGATATTTTTAATGAAGGAAAGTATGCAGACAAAGTGATTGCAAATGCCTTGAAGAGAGACAAAAGATGGGGTTCCAGGGATAGAAGTTTTATTGCTGAAACCACTTATGATATCGTAAGGTGGAAACGTCTTTATGCCGAAATTGCCGAAGTAAAAGAACCTTTTTCCCGTGAAAACCTTTTCCGACTGTTTGCAGTTTGGGCAACCCTGCGCGGAATTGAATTACCAGACTGGAAACAAATTGAAGATACACCAACCCGAAGAATCAAAGGAAAATTTGACAGCTTAAGCCAAATTAGAAAATTTAAAGAATCCATTCCCGATTGGCTCGATGAACTGGGCGTAAGAGAACTTGGCGAAGAGACCTGGACCAAAGAAATCAATGCGTTAAATAACACCGCCCCGGTTGTAGTGCGCACAAATTCGCTGAAAACTTCCAAAGAGAATTTAAAGGAAGAATTTCTGAAAGAAAATATTGAAACCCATTCCCTTAAAGACTATCCTGAAGCCCTTGAACTTAACGAAAGAGCCAATGTTTTTAGGACAAAAGCATTCCAGGATGGCTTTTTTGAAGTACAGGATGCCTCTTCCCAGCAAGTGGCTCATTTTCTCGAAGTGGAGCCGGGAATGCGGGTTGTGGATACTTGTGCCGGTGCAGGAGGAAAATCCCTTCACCTCGCTGCATTAATGGAAAATAAAGGGCAAATTATTGCGCTGGATATCTACGGAAATAAATTGAAAGAACTAAAACGCCGCGCCAAGCGTGCCGGCGCCCACAATATTGAAACCCGCGAAATTGATACTACCAAAGTCATCAAGAAACTATACAATAGTGCAGATCGTGTATTGATTGACGCACCTTGTAGCGGACTTGGAGTCCTTAGCAGAAATCCTGATGCCAAATGGAAACTACAGCCCGAATTTATCGACAGGATCAAAGCCACACAATCTGAAATCTTAGATAGTTATTCCAAAATCGTGAAATCCGAAGGAAAAATGGTTTACGCGACTTGTTCTGTATTGCCTTCTGAGAATCAGGAGCAGGTAGAGAAATTCCTTGCCAGGGAAGAAGGAAAAAATTTCAGGTTGATTAAAGATCAGAAATTACTTTCTTCAGAAACCGGCTACGACGGATTCTATATGGCTTTGCTGGAAAAAACGAGTTAGATTTTTTTACCACGAATCCACGAATAATTTTGAAGTAACGATTCGTGGATTCGTGGTAAAACTAGAGGTCGAAAATTGCTATTTTTTAACATCATCTTGATAATCTAATAAAGACCTACAAGGAATAAGATTTTGCAAGTCTGTACGATTTGGATTTCTGAAATCCGAGAATCTTTTCTGCGATATCAGCCACGTCTGCGGGAGCATCACAAAGTTATTCGTGGATTCGTGGTGGAACGAATGGTCGAAAATTGTCATTTTTGAACCTCCTCCCTTTTTCCTTATACTTCAGAGTGCTCAACATGCTATCCTGCAAGGCCTTTTCTTGACCTTGTAGGTATGATTCTAATCTGAAAATGTCCCTTTACGGATATAAATTTCAAACCTACGGGGTTTTGAAAACCTCGCAGGAATTATTTGCTTCCCGTTCCTTACTAAATGCCGATAATTGCCATTTTCAGGTATTACCTCTAAAAAATTAGAGAAAACAGAAAAATTCGTCCCTCGTACTTCTAACTTCGTACCTGAAATATACCGATAATTGCCATTTCAAGCATGTCACTTTACCTCAAAAATTTCCCAATTCACAACAATTAAAATTCACCTGAAAAGCCTAAATTTGTGCTTTCTCAAACACTATTAAACAACCAGGAATGATCCTTTTCTTCGGAACCCAAACAACCAAGGTTTTTGCAGTAGAAGCGCACAACAACCTTTCTGCACAAGATATATCAAAGTTAAACTGGCTTTTTGGCGACGCAAAAAAATTCAATAAATCTGCTCTGGCAGATTTTTTTGTTGGTCCGCGTGCCGCAATGATTACTCCGTGGAGTACAAATGCTGTAGAAATTACCCAAAATATGGGAATTGAAGGTATTGTAAGGATAGAAGAATTCTTGAAAGTAGATGAAAATTTTACCGATTTTGATCCTATGCTCTCGCAAAAATATAACGGACTTGACCAGGATATTTTTGATATTCATATAAATCCCGAGCAGATAGTTGAAGTGGACGATATTGAAGCTTACAACCAAAAGGAAGGACTGGCACTTAATATCGAAGAAGTCGCATACCTTCAGGGATTAGCTGATAAATTGGGACGAAAACTTACAGATTCTGAAGTCTTTGGTTTCTCCCAGGTAAATTCTGAACATTGCAGGCATAAAATCTTCAACGGAACTTTTGTTATTGACGGCAAAGAAAAACCCTCTTCCCTCTTCAAACTCATCAGAAAAACTTCCGAAGAAAATCCGAATGAAATAGTTTCCGCATATAAAGATAACGTTGCTTTTGTAAAAGGGCCAAGAATTGAACAATGGGCACCAAAGTCGGCTGACGTTCCCGACTATTACCAGGTTAAAGATTTTGATTCGGTTATTTCCCTTAAAGCTGAAACCCATAATTTTCCGACGACCGTAGAGCCTTTTAATGGTGCGGCAACAGGAAGTGGCGGGGAAATAAGAGACCGGCTTGCTGGTGGAAAAGGTTCTTTGCCTCTTGCCGGAACCGCTGTCTATATGACTTCCTATTCAAGATTGGAAGAAAACCGAAGCTGGGAAAAAGGGATGAAAGAGCGGGAATGGTTGTACCAGACTCCTATGGATATCCTGATAAAAGCCTCTAACGGAGCTTCAGATTTCGGAAATAAATTCGGACAACCTTTAATTTCCGGTTCTGTACTCACTTTTGAACATACCGAGCATGAGCGGCAATTGGGCTACGATAAGGTGATCATGATGGCCGGTGGTGTTGGTTATGGAAAAGCAGACCAGGCACAAAAAGATATTCCGAAGAAAGGAGATAAAATAGTAATCCTTGGTGGTGAAAATTACCGGATTGGAATGGGCGGTGCCGCGGTTTCCTCCGCAGACACCGGGGAATTTGCCAGCGGAATCGAACTTAACGCTGTGCAGCGTGCAAACCCCGAAATGCAAAAACGCGCGGCCAACGCAATCCGCGGAATGGTGGAAAGTGACGAAAATCCAATTGTTTCCATTCACGATCACGGTGCAGGCGGACATTTAAACTGTCTTAGCGAACTGGTAGAAGAAACCGGCGGAAAAATTGATCTTGAAAAACTTCCTGTAGGCGATCCAACCCTTTCAGCAAAAGAAATTATCGGCAATGAGTCCCAGGAACGTATGGGACTGGTGATTGGCGAAAGCAAATTGGAAATGCTGAAGAAAATTGCCGATCGTGAGCGTTCGCCAATGTATGAAGTTGGTGATGTGAGCGGAGATCACCGCTTTACTTTTGAAGGAAAAACTCGGGGAGAAAAGCCTATGGACCTGGCGCTGGCAGATATGTTTGGCAGCTCGCCAAAAACGATAATGACCGATAAAACGGTAGAAAGAAATTATGAAGGATTAGAATATTCTTCAGAAGATATAAAAGGCTATCTACAGGAAGTGCTTCAACTGGAGGCCGTTGCCTGTAAAGACTGGTTGACAAATAAAGTAGACCGTTGTGTTACAGGTCTTGTGGCCAAGCAGCAAACGGCTGGCCCTTTGCAACTTCCGCTTAATAACTGCGGAGTGATGGCACTGGATTACAAAGGAAAGGAAGGGGTGGCAACTTCTATTGGGCACTCCCCTATTTCAGCTTTGGTAGATCCTGTTGCGGGCTCCAAAAATTCTATTGCAGAAGCGCTTTCGAACATCATTTGGGCGCCGCTGGAAAAAGGATTAAAATCTGTTTCCCTCTCGGCAAACTGGATGTGGCCTTGTAATAATGAAGGTGAAGACGCGCGTTTGTATGAAGCGGTACAGGGAGTTTCAGATTTTGCGATTGCTTTGGGAATAAATGTTCCTACCGGAAAGGATTCCCTTTCGATGAAGCAAAAGTACAAAGACAGCGAAGTGCTTTCTCCGGGAACCGTGATCATTTCGGCTGCCGGACATTGTGACGATGTTACTAAAGTTGTGGAACCGGTGCTTCAAAAAGATGCGGGCGACATCTACTACATCAATTTATCGCAGGATTCTTTTAAACTTGGAGGCTCTTCTTTTGCCCAAATCCTGAACAAAGTAGGCAACGAAGTACCAACGATAAAAGATGACCAGAAATTTGCCGATATTTTCTATAATATCCAAGCGCTTATTAAGAAAGAAATGATTGTTGCCGGTCATGATGTCGCTTCGGGAGGTTTGATAACCACGTTATTGGAAATGTGTTTTGCCGATGTGAATTTAGGAGCAGAGCTTGATCTTTCTGCTTTAAATGAAAAGGATATGGTAAAACTTTTGTTCAATGAAAACTGCGGAATTGTTTTCCAGGCAAAAGATGATTTAGCTGAAAAAGTATTAGCTGAAAATAATATCGAATTTTTTAAGATTGGGCGTACAACTGAAGGAAACGAACTTAAAATCACGAACGGAACAGAAAACCTGAAGTTTAATATTTCAGAATTAAGGGATGTCTGGTACAGAACTTCATTTTTACTGGACCAGAAACAAAGCGGAAAAGATAAAGCTACAGAGCGATTCAATAACTACAAAAATCAGCCGCTGGAATTCAAATTCCCCGCACATTTCACCGGAAAACTCCCGGTTCTCAACTCCGCTCGACCTGACAAGAAAATAAAAGCGGCAATAATCCGCGAAAAAGGTTCAAATTCTGAAAGGGAGATGGCAAGAGCGATGTACCTCGCCGGTTTTGATGTTAAAGATGTACACATGACCGATCTTATTAGCGGCCGGGAAACCCTTGAAGATATTAAATTTATTGCTGCCGTGGGAGGGTTTTCAAATTCGGATGTTTTAGGAAGTGCAAAAGGTTGGGCCGGTGCTTTCCTTTATAACGAAAAAGCAAAAGCCGCTTTGGATAACTTCTTTAAAAGGGATGACACCCTTTCTATAGGAGTTTGTAACGGCTGCCAGCTTTTTATTGAAATGGGGCTAATTAACCCAGATCATGAAGAGAAACCTAAAATGCTTCATAATGAATCGGGTAAATTCGAATGCACATTTACTTCAGTAGAAATAAGTGAAAATAAGTCGGTTATGCTGGAATCGCTTTCAGGAAGTAAGTTGGGGATCTGGGCTGCACACGGCGAAGGAAAATTCAGTTTTCCCTACGCAAAAGAGCGCTACAACATCGTTGGGGAATATGTTTTTGATACTTATCCTTCCAATCCTAATGGTTCACATCACAATACCGCTATGCTAACGGACGACAGCGGAAGGCACCTGGTTATGATGCCACACCTGGAACGTTCTACTTTTCAATGGAACTGGGCCTATTACCCCAAAGACAGAAAAGATGAAGTAACGCCATGGATAGAAGCTTTTGTAAATGCCAGAGAATGGCTGGAGCAAAAAGCTTAAATTAACTTTAAAAATATTCGGATTTTTACAGGCCTCTCAAACTACATTTTGGGAGGTCTATTTATTTCTAAACTACAGGAAAAGACTGTTGCAGTCAGCTTAATTTGTTAATATCACTTACTTCCAAAATCGTTTTAGAATAACCATTCATAGTGGCTTCTAGCATTGCCAGTCCTACCTCATCTGTAGTAGAAAAAGCATTGGGAAATAATTTTTGCCCCAGATTATGGAGCCAGCGGGAATATTGGTGAAATCCAGGTGTCTGCTTCGCTTCTTTTCTGGGTTTCATTATAGCCGGACGAAAATTGTAAACCTGGAGCGGTAATTTTTGCAAATCCTGTTCGGTTTTACCTTTAACCCTTGCCCACATTAATTTCCCATTGGGGTTAGTGCCTGCACCAGATACGTATATGAAAACGGCATCGGGATTTTGAGCACTAAAAATTTTAGCGAATTGCAAGGTTAGATCGTGAGTCACTCTGCGGTATTCTTCTTCCTTCTTTCCTATTGCTGAAATTCCGGCACAGAAAAAGCAGGCATCGTATCCGGTTATTTCATTTCGGATTTTTTCAACATTGAAAAAGTCCTTCAGAATAATTTCTTCAAGCTTTTCGTGATAAATTCCTGATGGGCTACGGGTAACCACCAATATTTGTTCTACTTCAGGTTGTTCCAGACAAACCCGAAGAACACCTTCACCTACCATTCCCGTGGCGCCGGTAAGAATAATTTTAAGCCCTGAATTTGTCATTCGCCTGAGATTTAGATTTTATGGTTAGATTCAATAGAAAAGAATTGTTTGGTTAAAAAGATTTTTTCAACCAGAAAAATATTAAAAAACACCTTTTCCAAAGAGATTGAAAAAGGTGTTTCCAAAATTTCTAAAAGTTTTTTAATTAGTTATTGTTCAATGGATATTCGTCAAAAATCTCATTTACTAAATCACGCATGGCTACCGTATTCCTCTGGTCATAAAGGGCATCTGAAGTAATCCCTTTCCAGACAGTTTCTTTTGTCTGCCTGTCTACCAGGTTGATGACCACAATACCTTCTTCATAAGCATAAGTATCTGTATCATAACCCATTATTCCTCCTCCAAAAGTATTATAACCACGGTAGTAATAAGAACCATAGTAAGGGCTTACCGCACCTACCCCTGCGGTATAGGGATAAGTTGCATATACCGGATCTGTAGTAGTTTCCCTTTCAATTTCGGTAGAAGTGCTAATTAGCACCAAAAGATCTGGATTGTCCCTATCTAAGGTATAACCGGTCTGCTCCATATTTTGATTAACTGTTTCTACAATCATGCGATTTACATTTTCATCATTGTAACCTTTGCCGGGAACTTCCACATTAGTATTGGGCAGGTAAGCAAAAGTACTATACTTGCTAAGATCTGTGTCCATAGGTTTAACCGTTTGTACCCGCGGCCCACAACTCAATACCATTATTAGTATTGAACAAAATAAAATAGATTTCATAGCTTTCATAATCTGTGTTTTTTTAACATTGAATCAATAAGTTACATAGTTAATTGAGAAAATTTCAACGAAGCCTTAGATTTAAAATCAGTTTAACGAAAATCGGGTATTTTTAATACAATGTTGGCAGGAAAAAAACGAGCAGAGCCATAGATAACAGATTTAAGAATAATTAGATAATAATTTTTATGTTCAATACTTGGTAAAATAACACTTCTTTTTTTAAAAATTCCATTTGATATAGGATAGAAAATTGCTATTTTGCAGAGAATCCCATATAGCAGGACGTATGACAGAGATAAAAAGACTTTTTGATTTTCCATATTATCAGTTGGAGAATCATCCCCTGGAAAAAGCTTTAAGTACAAAATATAATAACGCCTGGGAATCAATTTCTACACAGCAATACATCGACAGGGCCAATACCATGAGTAGGGGACTTCTTAGGCTTGGAGTAAAACCAAACGATAAGATTGCCGTTATCTCTAGTTCCAATAGAACAGAATGGAACATTCTTGATATTGGCGTTTTGCAGATAGCAGCTCAAAATGTACCTGTTTATCCAACAATTTCTGAAGAAGATTATGAGTATGTCCTAAACCATAGTGAGGCTACTTACTGTTTTGTTTCTGATGAAGAAGTCCTGCAAAAACTTAATGCCATTAAAGGAAAAACAAAACTCAAAGAAGTTTACAGCTTTGATGAAATTGCCACCTGTAAGAACTGGAAAGAAGTGATGAAACTGGGGGAAGATAAGGGAAATCAGGACGAAGTGGAAAAGTTAAAAAAATCTGTAAAGTCCAGTGACCTTGCAACCTTAATCTACACCTCCGGCACTACAGGAAGACCCAAAGGCGTGATGCTTTCTCATGAAAATATAGTAAGCGATGTTTTGAACAGTGCCCCGCGGGTTCCGTTTGAATTTGGAACTTATGTGGGTCTAAGTTTTCTTCCGGTATGCCACATATTTGAAAGGATGATTCTTTACCTTTACCAGTACTACAGTGTTTCCATTTATTTTGCTGAGTCCATCGATAAAATAAGTGACAACCTTAAAGAAGTAAAACCGCATGTAATTACTGCAGTTCCAAGATTATTAGAAAAAGTTTACGATAAAATTATTGCAAAGGGAAATACCCTTAGTGGAATAAAAAGAAAACTTTTTTATTGGGCCGTGGAACTGGGCTTACAATATGAGCCTTATGGTGCAAACGGCTGGTGGTATGAGACCAGGTTGAGCCTTGCCAGAAAATTGATCTTCTCCAAATGGAAAGAAGGACTGGGAGGAAATATTGATCTAATTGTTTCGGGTAGTGCTGCCTTACAGCCAAGACTCGCAAGGGTTTTTGCTGCAGCTGAAATTCCGGTTATGGAAGGTTACGGATTAACAGAAACCTCTCCTGTAATTGCTGTTAATGATGAACGGAACAAAGGCTTTAGAATAGGGACTGTAGGAAAAGTTATAGATAATGTAGAAGTGAAAATTGCTGAAGACGGGGAAATTCTCACCAAAGGCCCCAATCTTATGATCGGGTATTATAAGGATGAAGAAAAAACCAGAGAAGCCATAAATTCAGATGGATTTTTTCACACCGGGGATATTGGCAAAATTGATAAAGATGGATTTTTGAAAATTACCGACAGGAAAAAAGAGATGTTCAAAACTTCCGGAGGAAAATATGTTGCTCCTCAAATTATCGAGAATATTATGAAGCAATCCCGTTTTATAGAACAAATTATGGTTATTGGGGAAGGTGAAAAAATGCCTGCAGCTTTCATTCAGCCAAACTTCGAATTTGTACGGGATTGGGCAGAACGCAAAAAAATTGATATTGGTGATTCCAACGACGCTCTTGTGAGAAATTCTGAAGTGATTTCAAGAATACAGGAAGAAGTTGATTTTTATAATATAAAATTCGGTCACTGGGAGCAGGTAAAGAAATTTGAATTAATACCCGAAGTGTGGGGAATCGATAACGATCAGCTTACTCCTACCATGAAACTGAAGAGAAGAAACATTAAAGATCGTTACTCAGATCTATATGATAAAATTTACCAGCATTAATTACTGATTTTCAAAATAGTATATGTATTTTAAACTCTCCGCCACCGGAGAGTTTTTTTCAGCCTCTAACCTAAAACTTTTAGATTCCTATAATTTTTGCCTGTCTTTTATTATGCATGCATAATATTTTTTGCTAACTTTGGAATTCACAGACAAAAACAATGAAGGAAAAAACCATTGATTACGTATTGCGGGCTACCTGGATGGCAGTTTCCAAAATGTATAATGAAGAAGCCGGAAAAGCAGGAAGCACCATGGCTACAGGTTTTGCACTCCTGAGTATAGATCCCGAAAACGGAACACCCTCTACCTCTCTTGGACCTAAAATGGGAATGGAAGCCACCAGTTTGTCACGTATCCTTAAAACCATGGAGGAGAAAGGATTGATCCTTAGAAAGAAAAACCCGGAAGATGGTAGAAGCGTTCTTTTGCATCTCACTGATTTTGGGAAGGAAATGCGGGATTTTTCAAAAAGAGTTGTCTTGCGGTTTGATGAAGCTGTAAAAGAAAATGTTACGCCTCAAGAACTGGCCACCTTCAATAAAGTTGCCAATACCATCACCGACCTTATTTCTGAAAGAAAAATCTACAAAGAAGAAATCAGCTTAAATAAATTAGAAACCGACCAATAGTGATATAAATGGTACAGACATTTTTATTGATATCTCTGCCAAAAAACGAAATGTATGAAACGAAGAATTAATAAAGTTGCCGTTATAGGCTCCGGAATTATGGGAAGCGGGATTGCCTGCCACTTTGCCAATATTGGTGTGGAGGTATTACTGCTGGACATTGTTCCCCGCGAACTAAATGACAAAGAAAAAAAGAAAGGCCTGACTCTCGAAGATAAAGCTGTAAGAAATCGTATTGTAAACGATTCTCTCCAGGCTTCTTTAAAATCCAAACCTTCTCCAATTTACCATCAGGATTTTGCTAGGCGAATTAAAACCGGAAACCTTGAGGATGATATTTCCAAAGTTTCTGAAGTTGACTGGATAATTGAAGTTGTCGTAGAACGGCTGGATATTAAACAACAGGTTTTCGAGAATCTGGAGAAGCATAGAAAAGAAGGAACTTTAATTACTTCAAATACCTCGGGAATTCCAATCCAGCAAATGAGTGAAGGAAGAAGTGAAGATTTTCAGAAGCATTTCTGTGGAACGCATTTCTTCAATCCACCAAGATATCTGCGGTTATTCGAGATTATTCCCGGGCCAAAAACTTCACAAGAAGTTCTTCAGTTTCTAAATGAATACGGAGAAAAATTCCTCGGAAAAACTTCAGTAGTAGCAAAAGACACTCCGGCATTTATTGGAAACCGGGTGGGTATTTTCAGCATTATGAGCCTTTTCCATACGGTTAAGGATATGGATATGACCATTGAAGAAGTAGATAAACTTACCGGGCCGGTAATTGGCCGCCAGAAGTCGGCTACCTTTAGAACCGTTGATGTTGTTGGGTTGGACACCCTGGTACACGTTGCAAATGGCTTGCATAAAGGTGTTCCCAATGATGAAGCCCACGATCTCTTTGCACTTCCGGACTTTATCCAGACCATGATGGACAACAAATGGTTGGGAAGTAAAACCGGACAGGGCTTTTATAAGAAAATCAAAAAAGACGACGGCTCCAGCGAAATCAAATCCCTTGATTTAAACACGCTGGAATATCGGGATCAAAAAAAGGCAAATTTCGGCACACTGGAGCAAACCAAGACCATAGATAAAGTCGAAGACCGTTTTGAAGTGCTTATAAATGGAAAAGACAAAGCGGGGGAATTCTACAGAAAAAACTTTTCTGCTTTGTTTGCTTACGCTTCAAACCGAATTCCGGAGATAACCGATGAGTTTTATAAAATTGATGATGCCATGCGTGCCGGTTTTGGCTGGGAGCATGGACCATTCCAGATATGGAATGCCATTGGTGTAGAAAAAGGAATTGAAATGATGAAAGCGGAAGGTTACGAGCCTGCCGCATGGGTAAACGAAATGCTGGAAAGCGGAAATAAGAGCTTTTATACCGTAAAAAACGGTAATACCTATTATTATGACATTCCGAAGAAAGAACAGGTAAAAGTTCCCGGCCAGGATGCATTCATTATCCTGGACAACATCAGGGAATCCAAAGAAGTCTTTAAAAACAGCGGAGTTGTAGTTGAAGATCTTGGCGATGGAATCCTGAATGTGGAATTCCGAAGTAAGATGAATTCCATTGGTGGTGATGTTTTAGACGGAATAAATAAAGCGCTTGATATTGCTGAAAGAGATTATCAGGGACTGGTAGTTGCCAATAATGGTAAAAATTTCTCTGTGGGTGCAAACATTGGGATGATATTTATGATGGCTGTAGAGCAGGAATATGAAGAACTGAATATGGCCATTAAATATTTTCAGGATACCATGATGCGCATGCGCTACTCCTCTATTCCCACAGTTGCCGCACCACACGCGATGACGCTGGGCGGCGGATGTGAACTTTCACTGCATGCAGATAAAGTTGTTGCCGCAGCCGAAACTTATATTGGTCTTGTTGAATTTGGAGTTGGTGTTATTCCAGGCGGTGGTGGTTCCAAAGAAATGACGGTAAGAGCTTCAGATACTTTTCAAAAAGATGATGTAGAGCTTAACAGGTTAAGAGAGCACTTCCTTACGATTGGAATGGCAAAGGTATCCACATCAGCATACGAAGCTTTTGACACCAATATTCTTCAGAAAGGAAAAGATATTGTAGTAGTGAATCCGGACAGGCAGCTTGCGATTGCCAAGAAACATGCCCTATTAATGGCAGAAAACGGATATACAAAACCAATCCATAGAACAGATATTAAGGTACTTGGAAAACAGGCTCTTGGAGCATTCCTGGTAGGTACAGACCAGATGTTTGCAGGAAAATATATAAGCGAGCACGATAAGAAAATTGCCAACAAGTTAGCCTACGTGATGGCCGGAGGAGATCTTTCTGAAGCGTCTTATGTAAGTGAACAATACCTACTGGACCTGGAACGGGAAGCTTTCCTTTCCCTTACCGGAGAACGCAAAACTCTGGAAAGACTTCAGCATATGTTGCAGAAGGGGAAACCGCTTAGGAATTAGAAGCCCCACCCAGCCTCCCCAAAAGAGGAGGAGTAAAAGACGTTCTGGAAAAATTTTGTTTAATAAAATCCTGTTGTTCTCTTTAAAGGAACAAGGATAAAAAAATCCTATTAACCCCTAATAGGTGTTCCCCCTTCGGGGGATAGGGGGCTTATATGAAAACAGCATACATAGTAAAAGCATATAGAACCGCAGTGGGAAAAGCTCCCCGCGGAGTGTTTCGGTTTAAAAGGCCCGATGAACTGGCAGCCGAAACCATAGAGCATTTAATGAAAGAGCTGCCGCAGCTCGATAAAAAACGTATTGACGACGTGATGGTTGGAAATGCGATGCCCGAAGCTGAACAGGGGCTCAACATGGGACGTTTAATTTCCCTGATGGGACTGGATATTGAAGATGTTCCCGGCGTGACTGTTAACCGCTACTGCGCTTCGGGAATTGAAACCATTGCAATGGCTTCGGCTAAGATCCAGGCGGGAATGGCAGACTGTATTATCGCGGGTGGTTCAGAAAGTATGAGCTACATCCCAATGGGTGGTTACAAACCCGTTCCCAATTATCAGGTTGCTAAGGAGGGCCACGAAGATTATTACTGGGGAATGGGACTTACTGCAGAAGAGGTGGCAAAAAGGTACAATATCAGCCGTGAAGATCAGGATGAGTTTGCCTTCAATTCTCATCAAAAGGCACTAAAAGCTTTAAAGGAAGATAAATTTAAAGATCAGATCGTCCCTATTGAAGTCGAAGAAAATTTTATTAATGCTGAAGGGAAAAAGGAAACCCGAAAGTATACTGTGGACAAAGATGAAGGTCCACGTGCAGATACTTCTGTAGAAGCACTTTCCCGTCTAAGACCGGTGTTTAGAGAAGGAGGAAGTGTAACTGCAGGTAATGCTTCCCAAATGAGCGACGGTGCTGCTTTTACGATGGTAATGAATGAAGAAATGGTAAAAGAATTAAATCTGGAACCTATTGCCCGACTTGTAAGCTATGGCGTTGCCGGAGTAGATCCAAGGGTAATGGGAATTAGCCCTGTAATCGCCATTCCTAAAGCTTTAAAGCGCGCCGGACTTAAAAAAGAGGATATGGAACTTGTAGAGCTTAACGAAGCTTTTGCTTCCCAATCCCTCGCGGTAATCCGCGAGACAGGATTAAACCCAGATCTCGTAAACGTGAACGGCGGAGCAATTGCCATGGGTCACCCTCTGGGATGTTCTGGAGCAAAACTATCTGTTCAGATTTTTGATGAAATGCGTAAAAGAAATCTCAAAAATAAGCATTGTCTTGTCACCATGTGTGTTGGAACCGGACAGGGAGCTGCGGGAGTTTATGAGTTTCTTTCGTAGAAAAAAGAATAGAGAGAAAAGAATAGAGAAAATATAAATGACCCAAAGAAAAAGGCATAATTATAAAAATCTCAAGATTTGGAAGTTAGGTCTTGAGATAGCTAATGATACTTCGGATCTATTACTCACATTCCCTAATCATGAAAAATATGATTTGAGTTCTCAAATGAGCCGATGTTCTATTTCCGTGCCTAGTAATATAGCCGAAGGTTCTGCTAAAACAGAAAAAGGTTTTTCTCATTATTTGGACATTTCTTTAGGATCTTCTTTTGAATTAGGTACTCAACTTTTAATAGCAAAGCATAAAAATTATATTAATCAACAACAATTAGAAAACTTAGAAGGAAAAGTGCAACAAATTCAGCGAATGATTTCTAAATTCATCGATACCTTGTCCTAATTCCTGGCTCTTTTTTCTTGATTCAATTAATAATATACAAAAATGAGCAATACAACATTAAATTCAAAAGAATTACTCCGCGGTGGCCAATTCCTGGTAAAGGAAACCAGCTGCGAAGATGTTTTCACTCCCGAAGACTTTAACGACGAACAAATAATGATGCGCGATTCTGTTAAGGAATTTGTGGAGCGTGAGATCTGGCCGAACAAAGAAGAGTTCGAAAAGAAGAACTATAACTTAACAGAAGAGATCATGCGCAAGGCCGGGGAACTTGGTTTCCTTGGAGTAGCAGTTCCGGAAGAATACGACGGGCTGGGAATGGGCTTTGTTTCCACGATGTTGGTTTGTGATTATATATCGGGCGCCACCGGCTCTATCGCCACTGCTTTTGGTGCGCACACAGGAATTGGTACAATGCCGATTACACTTTATGGAACTGAAGAACAGAAGAAAAAATATGTTCCAAAATTAGCGACCGGGGAATGGTTTGGCGCTTACTGCCTTACGGAGCCGGGAGCGGGTAGTGATGCCAATTCCGGAAAAACAAAAGCAGTTCTTTCTGAAGACGGAAAACACTACAGCATTAGCGGACAAAAAATGTGGATCTCCAACGCAGGTTTTGCAAATGTATTTATTGTTTTCGCAAGGATTGAAGATGATAAGAACATCACCGGCTTTATAGTTGAAAATGACCCAAAAAACGGGATCACCTTTGGCGAAGAAGAGACAAAGCTGGGAATCCACTCCTCCTCTACCCGCCAGGTTTTCTTTAATGACACCAAGGTTCCGGTTGAAAATATGCTTTCTGAAAGGGGAAATGGTTTTAAAATTGCCATGAATGCATTGAACATCGGGAGGATTAAACTTGCCGCAGCTTCTTTGGATGCACAAAGACGAGTGACCGACCTCTCTGTAAAATATGCCAACGACAGAGTTCAGTTTGATACCCCAATTGCGAAGTTTGGTGCTATAAAATCGAAGCTTGCAGAAATGGCAACTTCGGCTTACGCCGGGGAAGCAGCGTCTTACAGGGCGGCAAAAAATATTGAAGATCGTATCAACCTAAGATTAGAAAGTGGAAATTCCCATGCTGAAGCTGAACTTAAAGGAGTTGAAGAATATGCTATTGAATGTTCGATCTTAAAAGTAGCCTGTTCTGAAGATATCCAGAATTGTAGTGATGAAGGGATTCAGATTTACGGCGGAATGGGATTCTCTGCTGATACCCCAATGGAATCTGCATGGAGGGATGCCCGTATTGCCAGAATTTACGAAGGCACCAACGAGATTAACCGCATGCTTGCCGTTGGAATGCTGGTTAAAAAAGCCATGAAAGGGCATGTTGATCTTCTGGGGCCGGCTACAGCTGTGGCAGATGAGTTAACCGGAATCCCATCTATGGACAAACCCGATTATTCCGAATTATTCGCAGAAGAGAAAGAAATGGTCGGCAAGCTTAAAAAGGTATTTTTAATGACTGCCGGGAGCGCCGTACAAAAATTTGGACCTCAACTGGAAGAACATCAGCAGCTTTTAATGGCTTCCGCAGATATTTTAATTGAGATCTACCTGGCGGAATCTGCTATTTTAAGAGCAGAAAAGAATGCTAAACGTTTTGGTGAGGATGCTCAAAAGGAGCAAATCGCCATGGCCAAGCTTTATCTGTATCATGCTGTAGACACAGTGAACCAAAAGGCTAAAGAGGGAATTGTATCTTTTGCTGAAGGTGACGAGCAGCGTATGATGCTTATGGGACTAAAACGTTTTACAAAGTATCAGAATCAGCCGAACGTTATAGAATTACGTAATACCATTGCTGAAAAATTGACTTCAGAAAATAAATATTGCTTTTAAGCATACTGTTTGTTGCACAAAGAGGCTGTCTAAAAAGTAGTTTTAGGCGGCCTTTTTATTTCATTAAATATAAAAAATTTGCTATCTTACTCCTTTTACATTCATTTTAAGGCTGTATAATGCGTCCATTGCAGTAATAAATAAAGTCTGCCTATCCTTTCCTCCAAAAGTGACATTTGCCGTCCAGTTCTCATCTATTTTAATATGCTTAATTTGTTTTCCGTTTTTATCAAAAACCGTTACGCCATCACCAGTTATGTACACATTCCCCTGGTGATCTAAAGTCATCCCATCTGAATCCATTTCTACAAATAAAGATTTATCGCTTAAACTACCATCTTCAGCAATAGTATAAGAATAGGTTTTTTTATCTCCAATATCTGCTATATAAAGTGTTTTTCCATCTGGAGTTCCTATTATCCCGTTAGGCTGCACAAGGTCGTCCACCACCATAGTAAGCGATTTCGAACCCGGTGCCAGGTAATATACATTTTGACTTTCCAGATCGGGAGATGTGCGATCCCAGTAAGGCCTTTGGTAATAAGGATCAGTCAGGTAAATCCCTCCATCTTCAGCTATCCAGAGGTCATTAGGGCCATTTAATTTTTTCCCCTCAAAATCATCTACAAGAACTTCAATATCCTTATTGGGGCTTATTTTGATGAGCTGAAATTCTTCATCTGCACAGGCTATGAGATTGTTTTCATCATCAAAATAAAGTCCGTTAGATCTTCCCGCTCCTTCCATAAAAACAAAAACTGAATCAGCTTCAACATCATATTCAATAATATGGTCATTTGGTTGATCTGTAAAGAACACATTCCCATCCTTATCTGCCGCCGGGCCTTCAGTAAATTCGTAGCCATTTGCTACCAGTTGTAACTCTGCTCCTTCCGCAACAATGTCCTTATCCTGTGCATTACAATTTTGCAAGGCAAACATTAAACTGGCAATTGCAGATAAAAAAATAAATTTCGTTTTCATACATTTTGTTTCTTAAGGTCGATAATTGGCATTTTTAAGCTTCTATTTTTTAGTCTACTGGATCTTTCCTTAAAGATATAAGAACAGCAGGAAAAATTCTTCAAAAACTAGAAAGATCGTATTCCTTGACTGAAAAATGAATGCATGTAAAGTTAAAAAGAGCATAATTCGAGCTACTTTAGTTTAAAGAGAATCATTTTTTATATAGTTTTAAGGGAAATGATGTGAAAAAGATCCCCTTTATGGAAGAATTAAATCAGGAGTTCATTCAATATATAGTTGCAGGTATAATTCTCCTTATTGTATGTTTCGTAGCAAGTTTTTATATCCTGAAGAGAGTAGGTAAAGACCCTAATAATATCTTACCCGTTAATTTTGCAAATCGAATAAGGGTGCCGTTGTTGATTTTCCTCGGAAGCCTCCTCTTGAAAATTGCAATTATTGGTAGATTATTTTCATTTGAGTACACCTACACCATTGTTGGACGCCTCAGCACTATTGGAATAATCCTGAGCGTTGCCTGGTTCCTTATTATTTTTCTCAAAGTTTTTAAAGCCCAAATGCTAAAGAAATATGATGTTGATACCGAAGATAATTTAAAAGCCAGGAAGGTTTATACCCAATTTATGATACTGGAAAATATCATAATTTTTATCATCGTCCTGCTCGCAGTGAGTATTGCCCTTATGACTTTTGAGAGTATCCGTTCTGTGGGAGTAAGCTTATTAACTTCCGCAGGAATTGCCGGGATTATTATTGGTCTGGCAGCCCAAAAAGCCATTGGTACTCTACTTGCGGGTATCCAGATTGCCTTAACGCAACCCATAAGGCTGGAGGATGTGGTTATTGTTGAAGGAGAATGGGGCAAAATTGAAGAAATCACCCTCACCTATGTGGTAGTCCGCATTTGGGATAAGAGAAGGCTGGTGGTTCCTTCTACCTATTTTATTGAAAACACTTTTCAAAACTGGACACGACAATCTGCAGATATATTAGGTACCGTATTTATTTATACGGACTATGAAATTCCTTTCGACAAATTAAGAGAAGAACAAACCCGGCTTCTTGAAGCCACTCCCCTTTGGGATAAGCAGGTGAACGTGGTACAGGTTACCGATGCTACAGAAAAAACAGTGGAAATAAGATTACTGGTAAGTGCCAAAGATTCGTCAACGGCATGGGACCTCAGGGTATATCTACGTGAAAACATGTTAAAGTTCATCCAGAAAAATTACCCTGAGAGCCTGCCGAAAACAAGAATCAGTATTCCTGCACAAAAAACTTTAGAAGACTCCTAAAAAGTTTTCTTCAGAAACTAAACCTTTACTAAAGTTTGCTGCAGTTTCTATAAGTGCGAGGTGAGAATAAGCCTGCGGGAAATTCCCCAACAACCGTTTGGTCTCAAAATCGATATCTTCACTGAAGAGCCCTAAATGATTACTGTAGGAAAGGAGTTGTTCAAACATAGCTTTTGCTTTCTCCTTTTCTCCTATTTTATAAAGGCTGTCAATAAGCCAGAAAGTACAAATGGTAAATGATGATGTAGGTTCTCCAAAGTCATCTTTATTTTTATAGCGGTACATCAATCCATCACGGCAAAGTTCTTTTTCTGTTGCCATCACGGTACTTACAAAACGGGGATCTTCTGCTTCAATAAACCCGTAAGACTCCATTAAAAGAGTGGAAGCATCAAGATCTTTTGAATTGTAGGACTGTGTATAAGCCTGGATTTCCTCATTCCAGCCATTGTTATAAATATCATTGTATATGTCTGCACGCAAGGTCTTCCATTTTGTATCATTAACCCCCATACGCAACACTTCGCCAATTTTAATCGCCCTGTCTATGGCCACCCAACAAAGGAGTTTCGAAAATACAAAGTGTCGATCTTCAGTTCTAAGTTCCCAAATACCTTTATCTGGTTTTTGCCAGTTTTCTTCAACAATCATAACAATTCCGCGAACAATTGTCCATAACTCCTCGCTGTTCTCCAGGGAGGTTTCAAACTGTAGGAATTGCTGGTAAATCACTTCCATTAAAATTCCGTAGATGTCGTTTTGTTTCTGAATATAAGCGGCGTTACCCGTTCTCACCGGAGCAGAACCTCTATAGCCTTTTAAATGATCCAGGATATGTTCGGTAAGTTCTTTTTCGCCGTTTATACCGTACATTATCTGAATTTTTTCATCCTTGTGCGGAATAATATCAATAATAAACTGAAGAAATTCTTTTGCAGATTGTACATGTCCCAGTCCTGCCATCACCTTAATAACCATAGAGGCATCCCTAATCCAGCAAAATCTGTAATCCCAGTTACGTTCTTCACCTATTGTTTCTGGTAAGGAAGTGGTCGCTGCGGCCAGTACCGCACCAGATTTTTTATAACTTAACGCCTTAAGTACCAATGCGCTTCTCATAATCTCGTTGTGGTAATGAGAATACCTGGTTGTCTTTTCACTCCAATTCATCCAGTAAGTCTTCGTCCTTTGAAATTTAAGGTAAGACCTGTCCAGCGTTTGAGGTATAAGTTTTTCATGATACGCCAGCAAACAGTAGGAATTTTCTTCTAAAATTATTTCCCTTTGTTCAAGAATATCATCTAAATTAAAACTAGAATATAAAAAGAGGGAGTCATATTTCCCCTCTCTCGTATAACTCTTAATGTAAGCACCTTTATTTTCGTTAAATGTCTCCTCCCTGGCAAATTCCAGACGAGGATTATAAATAATCCTAAGTTTCGGGGCTCCTTTTAAAATTCTGAAAAACCGTACTATATCTGGCGGAGCGTAGTAAGAACCATCGTCCCGGGAGTATCTTGGCATAAAATCTATAAGCTGAAATGCATCTTCACCATTATCGAACACTGTACTTAAAATGTTGGTTTCCCAAAGGTATTCTTGCGTTATATTGTAATCATCACCTGTATTTATTTCAAAACTTCCTCCGATCTCATCGTCTAGAAGTTTTGCGAAAATTCCTGCTGAATTGAAATTGGGGAGACAACACCAGTCCATAGAACCTGTTTTTGAGACCAATGCGGCACTCTTACAGTTTCCAATTATTCCGTAATCTAAATTTTCCATATTATCTTAAAGTTCTTTTAAAAGAATGGTATTCTAATATCATTTTCGGAAATTTAAGAAAATTCAACTTTGCTGCAACAGAACCAATCAAAAATATGAGTAAAACTATAATTATATCGAACAGATTACCCTTACAAATAAACATTGAAAATGATGAACTGCAAGTGACTCCTAGCGTTGGAGGGCTTGCAACAGGCCTTAAATCTTTTCATAAAGAAGGTGACAGTATTTGGATAGGTTGGAGCGGCATGCCAGAAGAAGAGATTCCTGAACATTTATTAGAAGATGTAAAAAACAAAGCCAGGGAAGAAGATTGCATAGCCGTAAACCTTACTCAAGATGAAATTGAGGGATTCTATTATGGATTTAGCAACCGTACCATATGGCCGCTTTTCCATTACTTTATGGAATTTACTGAATCTGACGATTGGTATTGGGAAACTTATAAACAGGTGAACCAGAAATATGCAGACGAAGTTCTTAAACATTATCAGGAAGGGGATCATATTTGGGTTCACGATTACCAGTTGCTTCTTGTGCCTAATATGATAAGGGAGCAGGCTCCAGATGCGATAATTGGCTTTTTTAACCACATCCCATTTCCTTCTTATGAAGTTTTTAGGACACTACCCTGGAGGGATGAAGTTCTTGAAGGAGTCTTAGGTGCCGATTTAATTGGTTTTCACACCTATGACTATGAACGTCATTTTCTTAGTTCGGTTAGCCGAATTTTAAGGCACCAGGTAGATTTTAATGAAATAACACTTCCGGACAGGATTGTAAAGGTAGATTCCTTCCCCATGGGAATAGACTACGATAAGTTCGAAAAAGCAGCCCTGGATCACTTTGAAAAGACTTCAGAAAATCATTCTGAGCTTCAGCAAAGACTGGATCACCATCTTAAGGCCACACCAGATGCAAAACTAATCTTAAGTCTGGACCGCCTGGATTATACCAAAGGAATAGCCAACCGTCTAAGAGCTTTTGAATATTTTCTGGATAAGTATCCTGAATTTATAGAAAAAGTAAGGCTTGTTATGCTTGCGGTCCCGTCGCGATCCAATGTCCCCCAGTACCAAAGGTTAAAAAGGGAAATTGATGAACTTGTAGGTCGTATAAATGGAAAATTCTCTACGGTTAGTTGGACGCCTATCTGGTATTTCTACAGATCTATGCCTTTTGAAAATCTTATTGATCTCTATACTTCCTGCGATATTGCATTACTTACCCCAATTAGGGATGGGATGAACCTTGTTGCAAAAGAGTATATAGCTACCAGGACCAATCATACCGGAGTTTTAATTTTAAGTGAAATGGCAGGTGCAGCACACGAAATGAATGAGGCGCTTATTATTAATCCGAACAATTTTGACCAGATGGCTTCTACATTAAAACAAGCTTTTGAGATGCCAGAAGAGGAACAGATCTCCCGGAATAAAATGATTCAGAAGAGATTAAAACGGTACAGCGTAGAGAAATGGGCCCAGGACTTTATGAAGGCCCTTCGCAATACTGAAGATAACCGGCAGGCTTTTGAAGCGATAAGAATAAACTCGAAAGTGTACGATGATCTTCTGGAAACCTACAAAAATGCAAAAAGCAGGATTCTCTTTCTGGATTACGATGGTACGCTGGTAAACTTTGCCGATAAACCGGAAAATGCCAAACCAGACGAAGAAATAATTGCCCTTATCAAGCGATTAGCCAACCAAGAGAAAACAGAGGTTATTCTTATTAGTGGAAGGGATAAAGACACCCTTGGCAGATGGTGGGAGGATACTCCTATAGACCTTATTTCTGAACATGGCACCTGGGTAAGGGAGAAAGGTAAAGATTGGGAGCTTTCAGAAAATGTAAAGAATGACTGGATGGAGGCTGTAAGACCTGTAATAGAAAACTTTGTAGACAGGACCCCCGGTACTTTCATTGAGGAAAAAAATTATTCCCTGGCATGGCACTATAGAAAAGCCGATCCCGAATTAGGGGAAATCAGGGCAAATGAACTATCAAATGTTCTAAAAGAACTTATCTCTAACCACGGGTTAAGCGTTCTAAACGGCAACAAGGTTTTGGAGATTAAAAGCAGTGGGGTGAACAAAGGAAAGTCATCTAATAAGAAGCTAAAGGATCAAGACTTCATTTTCGCCATTGGTGACGATTGGACAGATGAATATATGTTCAAAGAGTTACCTGAAAAGGCTTATACCGTAAAAGTTGGGATTAAACAAACCAGTGCCAGGTATTATGTAGAAGATACAAAACGAGTGAGAACGCTTCTTAAGGCCTTTACCGACAATGACTAACAAGGCTATGTTAAAAATTTGACATTTTAAAATAAAGTTTATATCAATGTTAACTAGCAGTTTATGGTCTTAAAGCTAATTCGCAGTAATTTTATATACTAATTTAAATTACGAACTAAACTATAAAACTTATGAAATCAGGTAAATTATTGTTAGGATTAATTTCAGGGGCAGCTGCAGGTGCAATTGCCGGAATATTATTTGCTCCTAAAAAAGGTGAAGATACGCGTAAAGCGATTACTCAAACGGGAGACGATTATATCTCTGGGGCTAAAGGAAAAATCAATAATTTTACAGATTCCCTAAACCATAAGGTGGAAGCCTTAAAATCAAAAACCAAAGCTAATCTTAGCAAATCAAAGACTGAAGAGAAAATAAATGAAGCTAAAGCTGAAGTTCATAAAATGAAAGCCAGTTAATGTTTCAGATATATAGATAATGCTAAAAGCTTCGGAAACGAAGCTTTTTTTTTGCCTCACCCTAAAGTTCTTCCGCCTTGTTTCGTTTTTATAGAGGTTGCATCTTTACAAAAAACAAAATAATATGATCAAAAAATTTTTACAAATTTTACCTGTACTCCTTCTAAGTATTTTAATATCATCCTCTGGATTCTCACAGCAAACAGATTCTCGTATATATCAGATAATAGATAAAGTTTCCGCGAAACGAATAGAAAGTGATATCCGAAAATTGGCAAATTTCGGTACCAGGAATACCTTTAGTGATACGGTTTCCAACACACGGGGAATTAGTGCCGCAAGAAGATGGATCAAATCTGAATTTGACAATATTTCAGATAATTGTGAAAATTGTTTAAATGTTTTCTATCAAAAAGATTTCGTAACTCCTGAAGACGGAGAACGTATACCGCATGAGGCCTGGATAGTAAACGTTATTGCTATTCAAAAAGGCACAAAATATCCTAACCGCTACATTATCATGAGCGGTGATATAGATTCCCGCAATTCTGACACTATGGATTTTGAAGGTGATGCACCCGGCGCCAATGACAATGCCAGCGGAATGGCTGGTACTATCGAAGCTGCAAGAGTGTTATCAAACTACGAATTTGAGAACAGTATTGTTTACGTAGGACTTTCGGGAGAAGAGCAAGGCCTTTTTGGCGGAAAAGGACTGGCAGAATATGCAAAGAAAAATGAATGGGAAATCATTGGCGTGCTAAACAACGACATGATAGGAAATATTGAAGGTGTAGACGGTGTTATAGATAACCGCACCTTCCGCATTTTTTCTGAACCCGTTCCTCCTACCGAAACCGAACGTGAAAGAACCATGCGCAGATTTTATGGAGGAGAAGTAGACGGAATTTCCCGTCAGCTTGCCAGATATATTCACGAAAACACAGAAACTTATATGCCCGAAATGAACCCGATGATGATCTACAGACTGGATCGCTTTGGTCGTGGTGGTCATCACAGGCCTTTTAATGATCTTGGTTTTGCGGGTGTGAGAATAATGGAAGCTCACGAAAACTACAATCGTCAACATCAGGATTTAAGGAGCGAGGACGGGATAACATATGGAGATGTAATTGAAGGCGTAAATTTTGATTATGCCAAAAAGCTCACTGCCGTAAACGCCATTAACCTGGCAAGCCTTGCCTGGGCACCACCTGCACCTAAGAACGTAGAAATTGGTGGAATTGTAGAACCTTCTACAAAGTTGAAATGGGAAAAAGTAGAAGGAGATATTGCAGGTTATAAAATTTACTGGAGGGATACTACTTCTCCAACCTGGGACCACTCCCGTTTTGTAGGCGATGTAAACGAATTTACCCTTGAAGGTATAGTAATAGATAATTATTTTTTTGGTGTCGCTGCTGTTGGAAGAGACGGGCATGAGAGTCTGGTGGTTTTCCCTTCAGGCACTTTCAGTTAAGGCAAATGCTCTAAGCCTCTGAAAATCCCGGAATCTTATTTAAGCTTCCGGGATTTCTAATTTCCACATTTTTGTTCTCTTGTAGCAACAACTAATGTTATCGCCTTTACTTAACTAAGGGAAAATATCTTTTTTTAAGAAAAGTTTTCTTTATTGTCTGCAACTACCTTCGCTTCTCCTCCCCCGTGATTTCCTATATACATTTATACATTCATAAATTTACATAAATCCTTAAGTATTAATTAACAATACTTTATATAAAGCTTAAATAAGCCTGAACAGCTATGTTCTTATCTTTATTAGAATCCGAAAAAAAGCTATGGCAGACCTACAAGTAGAGAAGAAAAAATCGAGGTGGCTATGGATTATACTTGCTGCGCTCATGCTGGGAATAATCTTACTCGTTTTTTTATTTCAGGAGGGCAATGTTGATGAAAGAGATAATGACCGGGAAGAAGTAGAAGAAATTAGCATGGCACCTAAGGTATTGCTTAGATCTTCCAATGTAGATTTAATACAAACCATGCATACGCCTTTCAGAATTAATAAGGAAGCGCTGGTTTAAAAACGTTGATTAACAGAATTAAATATAAAGCTATGAGTACAAAACATAAGAATCAGCATCTATTTCATTTTAGTGAATTATCAGATTACAAAATTTCCAGTAAAGATCCCGACATCAGGGGCTGGGACGTAAAAGATTCAGACAATCGCGTTATTGGAAAGGTAGATAATTTACTGGTGAATAAGGATATTGAAAAGGTGGTTTACCTGGATGTGGAAGTAGACGAAACTATTATTGAGGCCAACCACGATCCTTATGGCAGGCCTGCCAACAGAGATGTTCATGAATTTGTAAACAAAGAAGGTGAGAACCACGTGATTATTCCTATTGGCATGGTGGGAATAAACCGTGTTCACAAATTTATTTACACAGATACTATAGATCACCGGACGTTTGCAGAGACAAAACGTTATCGTTCAGGAAATCCTATAGACAGAGGCTATGAAGAAACTGTACTACAGTCTTACAATCGTGGCTCCTCTTCGGAAGATGTAAGAAAAAGTGATCTGGAATATGAGAGAAATTCCGGAAGTAGAATTCCTGACGAGGAAGTGCGCCGGAGGGAGATTGAAGCACAGGAACACCCTCGACACCAGGAAAATGCAACATCAAAAAGAAATGTGGTGAATTCCGAAAAACACGCAGATACTTCTTATGACAAGGATTTCCAGAGTGACAGAGAAAAGCGAAATTCTCAGGATCATGATTTTACAGGAGACCACACACGTAATGAAATGGACGACCGCGGGTATAAAGAAGATCGCCTGGATGAAAGGAAAGTCGCTGGAAATAATCCGAAAGCGCCTAAGTCAAGTTCTGCTTACGACCAACAATATCAAAGCGAAGAGCAACAACAAAGACCGGAAAATGAAGACTTCCTGGATGAAAGTGACAATGAATCCTTCAGAAACAGAGAAAATAAAAACAGAAGAAATTCAGACGATCCCTTCTACCAGAGAACCGAGTTTCACAACAAAGATTACAATGGGAGAAGGGAAGGATAATTAAGTACCAAATATTTGTAATAAATGCAACTCTGGGCGATTTTATAAAACTTAGAGTTGCATTTTTAGATTTATCGTATTTAGAATTAGAACCTAAATCCAAAAGCAAAGGAAAACCTGGCTCCCTCGCCGCCTGAAAATAAGCTAAACGTCCCATTTATAGCTTCGGCACTATTAATCCAGATCCCACCTCCATAACTGTCATGCCAGAGCGAATTCTGTTTAAAATCTGCCCATACACGCCCAAGGTCATACCCTCCAAAAATTCCGATCTGGAAAGGAAGAATATTGGTCTTGACCGTATTAAAACTGTAACGAAGATCAGCTCCCGTGGCAAATGCACTTTTACCAATAAACCGTTCCTGCCGGTATCCTCGAAGGCCAGTATCTCCACCTAAAGCTGCGGCCTGATAAAATTCATACCCATCCCCCATATTGAGATGAGCCTGCACCTTGGTTTTTAGTACAACCTTTCTGTTCTTGGATATTGCATTATAAAAACTCCAGTACGGTTTAAAATAGCCAAAATGCTGGTCTGTATCTCCAATGTTAAGTTTACCTCCAAGGTTCAGCTCAAATCGCATTCCTCTTGTAGGATTTAATCTGTCATCATAACTCTCATACCTGTATAAAGCGTCTAGTCCCGCAAAATATTTTCTGTCGAAGAATTCACTTTCCTCATCTGCATTAAAATTTTCAGTAATAAACCGCCCTTCTGTCGCCTCCACTTCTATAGCTTCAAAATTTGCCTTATATTCAAAATAGCTTCCAAAAGGAGTGGCATTAACGAACCCTACATCTGCCCCTACCCTGCTTATCTTTGTCCGGTTATAGTCCATTCCCAGTTCATCTTCAAAATTTGGGGTTTCATTACCATAACCAAAGAAATTCCTGGCAAAATTGGGACTGGTAAAATGTGCGCCTGCCTGTAAATTATAGTTTCCAAGAATATGAGCAAATTCCCCCTGATAATTAAGGTCGAAACCGCCTGTAGCAAAATAGAAACCACCACCGAAGGTGTGTTTTGAAGTGAACGGATTTCTTTTAAAGCCGTATTTGGCAAAGCTGGCCTCTACTCCAATTTTAAAACCTTCATCTGGGTTATAGCCTATTTCCGGAGTGATATTTCCAGACGTATAATTTTTCTTATTTTTATCGTAAGTATTGGTTTCATACCTGTTTGAGAACCTGAACTTTGCATCTGCTCCTTCTTTTATGGTGTTAGGCTTTGTTTTGTGATCATAGATTTTCAGTTTTTCCTTATTTCTTATGGTATAGACGTCATTGTTTTGCCCACCAATGATGCGTAAAAAAATGCAATTATCGCCCTCACCTTCTACTGTAATCTGGTCATCATCGTCTAGAGCATAAATCCAGATATCATGAGTATCTTTCTTGTCATATATTTTATCGCTAACAATTTCTGCACGTTCGCCGTCCTTGTTTCTCGAAATGGTTACACGGGTGCGGCCTTCAGTCATTCTAACCACATCAACAAAATCATCTTTATCTGTACCGGTAACAATAGCGAGTTTTGCAAAATGCTCGTAATACCGTTCTGCTATAGCCACTATATTATCGCGCCGCGCCTTTACATTTTCTATGAGCTCATCTGTAGTCTCACCAAGCGTTTCCGGGGGTAATTGGGAAAAAGCCTCTTCAATCACCTCGTCGGTAACATTTTTCTGAATGAATTGGGCCTCTTCCAGCCAGGCTTCCCTTCCAACATTTTGCAGCAAAGACCTGTCCAGCCCAGTGGCTGCAATGTTGAACCACTGGATGTCTGTTATATCTGCTCCATAGACTGCAAATTGATTCGCAAATCCTGCCAAAGCTCTTAAGGTTCCGAAAAAGGCTCCATCAAAATTGGAAAAAACCTGATCGCGGTCACGTGGAATAGGACGAAAGATCCTGTTGCCATCCCCTGTTTCAATTTCTGCCCACCTCCATTGATCCTGATGCCGGTCCCAATCTCCTATAAGCATATCAAAAACGCGTGCTCTCACATAAGCAGATTCGTCCAGCTTATATCTCTCGTCTCTTCTCAAACGCTCAAACATTCCGGCTGTACTAACAATATCGTGATCTGGCCGGCCAAAACTTTCGTAATCCAGCCAATTCTCTTCCGGCCGTTCTACCAGCATATACACCTCATCCCCGTGCCCTTCATTATATTTGCCTAATTTCTTTTGTTTAGGTAAATAGAACACCTCAGGATTGGTATGGTATACGTTTGCCGCCTCAGAAAGATTTGGGATTGCCAAAAAAGCATAGGGATGTGCCGAGGTATAAAAATCCTGAACAAAACGTTCTGCTATCGTATTTTCCAGTTGATCTTCTACGGGTTTGTTTTTATAAGCCACGGTTTGTAAAAACTGAACTGCTTCCTTTCTTATTCTGCGGAAGTTGTATTCTCTTCCCAGACTATCTTTTACACGAAGAGATACCGTCTGGTGCCCTCCCCCTTCTCTTATTACGTCAAGGCCTCCATAAAGGGTATCAAGATCTGCTACTTTAAATTTTATTTCTTTCCCGTAAAGCTCCCGGTAGCGCTCACCCCATAGTGTTGTAAATGCTTCACCTTTTTCAGTTTCCTCTTCAGAATAGATGGAGGCTGTCATTGTTTTTGGAAAACTATCAGGCACTTCTGAAATATCATAATCTAAAGGAGCAGGAAAGACTTCCCGTTGGTACAACAAATTAGGCTGGTTATTTTTATTTCCGTAGAAACTTACCCAAGAAGAACCGTCTGCAAACACATCATAAACTGCAAAACCCTGACCTTCATACACAAAAAGACCATCATTGCTTAATCTCACATACGAAGCCTTGGATCCTGATCCCGAAACTATCTGCTTTATATTATTGTTGATTAGATATTGCAGGGAATGCTCATGGCCCGAAACAAAAATTAATCGTTCTCCCTGCTGTGCTAGTGTGGTTAATCTCTGCACCAGAGATTTATAACGTTCATTTTGGGCATCCTGAATAGAAACTCCTCCTGTTGTCCTTACCAGGCTCACCAGAGAACCTAAAACCGGTACAGGAATTTTTTTCTGAGAAGGATAAAGGTGACTGTCGAAGTCATACTGTCCTCCATGGGTTCCATTAGTCAGCATTGGATGATGCACTGCAATAATTACAGTTTTATCATGATTCTTTTTAATTTCAGACTCCACCTCCAGAAACATCGCTTCGCGTGTTTTAATACCATCGCAATCATCGTTTATCGTAGGATGCCTGTCCCAATCTTCAAGGTACCACTGGGAATCTATAACGATCATTTGGATATTTTCTGTAATTTCAAGCACATCCAGTCCGCAACCTGTATCTGGAACCCAGGTTACGTTATTTTCAGAATTTTCCTTAAGGTATTCTTTCTGTCTCTCAAGGCCGTTTATGCCCTTACTGTACCAGTCGTGATTTCCGGGTATGAAAAGAACATTTCCGTCATAATTCTCCAGGGCATCAAGTTGAGCATCTAAGCGATATTCAGCTTCTTCCCGATTAGAATTCTCCGTACCGGGCATTCCTACAGGATAAATATTGTCACCTAAAAAAACAGAATATTGTTCAGGACGATTAATCGAATCTAAAAAGTTCTTAAAAGCAATAAGACCAATAGAACTCCCGCCAATTGGGGAATACCCTCCATCCCCCAGAAAGTAAAAAGATTTCTCTATCTCTTTGTCCTTAGGGTAATCAAAATTTTCTTTTAGTTCACCCTCACGATATTTGGCACCGGCAGAAGAACATGACTGGAAAATGATTACAGCCAGAATGGCAATGATCACGTATTTTAATTTCATAAACAGTTTGGTAATATTTTTTGTAATTTGGCAAGAAAATTTAAGTCTCCGGTATATGAACAACCTCATTGAGAAAGCAGATAAATTTGTACATAATCTTTTTAAAGAAAAGCTTCCAAACACCTATATATACCACAACTACAAGCATACGGAGCGCGTAGTTAAAAGTACTAAAGAAATAGTCGATAGTTCTGAAATTAATGTTAAAGAAGAAGATGCGCTCATACTGGCAGCGTGGCTTCATGACACGGGTTACACCAGAACGTACCACGGCCATGAAGAAGAAAGTGTAAAAATTGCTACGGATTTTCTTAAAGAAAATAACGCCACAAAAGAGCTTGTTGAAAAAGTGACGACTTTGATAAGGGCTACAAAATTTGACAACCACCCGGAGACTGAGGCAGAAAAAGTTATAAGGGACGCAGATTCCTCCCATTTTGCAAAAGATTATTTTGAAGAGGCCAGCGAGTTTTTAAGGCAGGAACTTCAGCTTCACAATATTAAAAATTTTAGCGGTGCAGAATGGATTCAGGAAAACATTCGTTTGTTTACAGAAAAACATCAGTACTATACCGCCTATGCCCTGGAAAACTGGAAACCGGGAAAAGAAGAGAATCTTTTAGAGCTTATCGAAGATCAGAAAAAAAGACAAAAGAAACTTCAGAAAGAAGAACATAAGGCCAGGCTTAAAGCTCAATATAAAAATGACAATCCCGAACGAAGTATACAAACAATGTTTCGGGTCACCCTTAGGAACCATATTAAACTAAGCGATATCGCAGATACTAAGGCCAATATCTTGTTGTCTGTTAATGCCATTATCATTTCTCTGGCACTTGCCAATCTTATTCCAAAACTTGATGCGGCATCCAATAAGCACCTCCTCATACCCAGCATGGTGCTCATACTGTTTAGTGTAGCGTCTATTATTCTCTCCATAATGTCCACAAGGCCGAATGTAACCAGCGGGGAATTTACCAAAAAACAGGTTGAAGACCGGGAAGTAAACCTGCTGTTTTTTGGCAATTTTCATAAAATGCCTTTTGAACAATTCCGTTGGGGGATGAAGGAAATGATCAAAGACAAAGATTTTGTGTATGAATCTCTCATGTTAGATTTGCACCTTCTGGGAAAGGTCCTGCATAGAAAATATTTTCTGCTAAGGCTTACCTATACTGTTTTTATGGTGGGAATAATCGTATCGGTAATAAGTTTTGTAATTGGCTTCTACTTAATGTAATTCCTGCATCAGGTTTTCGTAAGTAATATTTTCCTCTTCAGGATTGTCTCCTGTAGAATAAAGCACATTAACCCTTATCGCCTTTAAGCCAATTACGCCTTGCACATCCTGCAACTCCAGCAGTTCCACTTCTTCTCCTAAATAATTCTTGGCCTGGAGGTATTTTATATACCTTAGATATTCCCTTTCATCACTTCTTTGGGAGTAAATAATCGCTATTTTGCCTTTTTGGGTGATCCTTTCTTCCGTATCCTTTATATATGCTTTATCAATTCTCTTCTTAATAATTTCATATCGCGCGTTGTAAGTACCGTCCACATCAAATTTCTTCTCATCCATACGATACCTTATAGACATGGTACTATTATAGACGAGAATCAAAGAAGCGGCATCTAATTTAATTGGAGTACTTTCCTGCAGCTGGTAAAACCTGTTTTCCATTTCGCACATCGTACTCAACTGCCACAATCGCAAGTTGTACAGATATATTTTATTGAAGGGCTTGTTGTTGGCCATCGAGGCTCCAATATAAATATTGTGGTCTACCCCGTCGGTTTTATAGCGTTCAAAGTAATGCGGATAAATTTTTTGCGCCTGCACCTGCTTCCTGTCTATATAGCGGGACATTGTTCTATTAACGTTCTGGACGGTATCATCATACTTCTTCCTTTCATCATACACCAGTCCGGTCTCCGGGTTTAGCATAGCTTCATACTCTTCCACCTCCTGCTTCAGTTCCCTGGATTGCTTCCTAAGGTGTGACATTATAGGATTAACCTCCTTCTGGAGGAGATTAAATACTTTTTGTTCACTGGAAGCATTTAAGCTTCCCTCAAGTTCCTCTTTAAATTCTGAAATCCTGAATCCAACCTGCTCATAAATGGTTAGTTCTTCTATTTCAGAACCCATTTCGATGATATCGAGAATAAGGTTCAGTTGAATCAAAAGATCTTTCTGAATTGCAGAATTTCTTGCTTCCGAAGAAGCTACAATGTCAATTTGCCCATATAGTGGATAAACGTTTTTGAAGCTTATGTCTTTAAAAGAAGCCAGGCCATCATCATCCAGATCTTTTATAAACTTTCTAGCTTCTTTTTCAAATACCCAAAGAACACTAGGGTGAATAGAAGTACATTCACTCTGTATAATTGCCTTAACCCGGTTTTCAAAATCGGAACGATTGCGTTCTACGGCTGTAACGATGTATGGCAGAATTTCGTCCAGCTTTAAAGCGTTTATGCTATGCAGTTCGTTTTTTCTTTCAGAAACCAATTCCAGAACACCCAGTAATCTGCCTTTTTTTGCTACCGGTGCGAGAATACAGCTTTTCACGTTATTGGCTTTCAGATTTTGTGAAAGCAAATTGTTGCCCGTCTTTTTTGCGTAAGATTTAACATTAGAAATAGAGAAATAGGTATGCCCTTCAACAAGCTTCTTATATGCCTGCTCACAAAGCCCCTTCTCACTGTCCAGAGATGTGCTGTTATTTAAAAGAAAACTTGTAGTTTGATCACTCTCTAAAGGTTCAAAACTCTTTTCTGAAGCATCAAAAACTGTGAATCCTACCCGTAGATCTGGAATTTTGTAGATAGACCGGAATATTTCCTCCAGGTTTTTTAACTCGTCTTTCTCTGAAGATTCATTGTACAAAAGAGTGGTTTTCAATTTCGAAATTGCATCGTCTATCGTAACATCGGTAAGGTTTACAATTGTAAAACCTTTAAACACATAGCTCCTGGGAGGAAATTTTTCTTTCCATAGATCGATATCATCAATATTCTGTATAAGAAGATCCACATCTTCCTGCGTTATTTCAGGAGCATTTTCTTTAGGATAAACATCTATAAAGTCCCCATTCACGGCAATTCTATAATGCCGGGTAACACCATTTTCATCGGGAATATCGTAGTAAAGCGGGCGTGAAAAATCGATATCATAACCATACTCTTCTTTAAGGATGTTTATACATGCATTAATGTAATGTGTATCCTTGTTCATGTTTCGGGTTTCCAGAACAAACTCGTCGCCGGCGAGTTCTAATATCTTTTTTAACCTGCTGGAGACATTAAAAAGGATGTTATGGTAAGGTATGGATGCAGCTTTAATTTCATTATTGGTAAGAACAGTAGGAAAAAGGTCATTCAATAAAATCTTTATTGGTTCCTCAAATTTTTTAAGATCACAGGCATCCTTAATACCTTCTGTAAGTTCAGGAAAAGTGGAAATATACTCCATCATATCCTCCATATAATCGTTGGATATCCTGTTATGTTCTTTGTTCAGTTCAGCTTTATACTGCTCAATTACTTTATGAAAACTTATTTTTATTTCTAAGGGAAAATCTTCCATCTGTTCCTTCATAATACCTCAATATATGGCTAAATTACCTGTTCTAAATTTTCTTAAATATTCATGGACCACAAATTAACAATTATTAACAAGATTTTATTAGAAATGCTAAAGAGTACCATTACAGTTGCTTATTTTTGTTCATAAACAAACACATTTTTTTATGCGGAATTTAATAATTTTATTTGCTTTTGCCATTTTAGCGGCTTCCTGTGAGGAGGAAAAAGGATACTTCTTGAGCGGAACTATTGAAGGTGTCGAAGATGGAACCAACGTCTACATTTCTGAAATTAGCGAAGAAACCGAAAGACCTGCAATTATAGATACAACACAGGTCCAAAATGGCAAATTTGAGGTGGATCTTGAGGAAAATAACCAGCCTAATTTGAGTTTTATCGCTTTTGACGGAATAGAAGGAAATATTATTTACATTTCTGAAGATGAGGAAATAACTATTGAAGCCTATAAAGATAGTCTTAGAAGTTCGAGAATTTCGGGAGGTAAAGAAAACCGTGCTTTAAACGATTACATGAGCCATCTAAAAGAGGTGAATCGTAAAATAAAATCTGGTCGTGCAGACATGAAAGAAGCATACAATGCCCAGGATTCTTCACGTTTTGCGACCCTTCAGGCAACAGAGCAGGAAGTGAAAGATAATGACATGGTTTTTAGGAAAAAAATCCTGAAAAAAAACCAGGATTCTTACGTTTCACTTATGATCCTCATGGATATGCTGAACATGAAAGTTACTCCTGTAAAAGAAATCCAGGAAATGTACCAAAATCTTTCTGAAGATCTAAAACAGACCACCCTTGGCAAAGGACTGGAGAAAACTTTGGAACAACGGGCTATTGTAGCTATTGGAAATAAAGCACCAGAATTTTCGGCTCCTACTCCAGACGGTTCTGAACTTTCCCTCTCAGACGCTATGGGAAAAGTGACCATTATCGACTTTTGGGCGGCATGGTGCAAGCCCTGTCGTGCAGAAAATCCTAACGTTGTGAAAATCTATAATAAGTATCATGACGACGGACTAAATATCGTTGGGGTTTCTCTGGATCGTCCCGGCCAAAAGGACAGGTGGTTACAGGCCATAGAGGACGATGGTCTGGAATGGCATCATGTCTCTCACTTAGAATTCTGGCAGGATCCTGTAGCGCGACTTTACAATATCCAGTCGATTCCCGCAACTTTTATTTTAGATGAAAACGGCGTAATCGTAGATCGTGACCTTCGTGGAGATGATCTTGAAACCCGGATACGCGAATTACTTAATTAAAATAAGGTCAGAAAAGATATTTACTGATTTCTTTAAATAAAAACCAGCTTTTTAAAAGGTGCAGGTCGAAATTTGCCAGTTATCGACCTGCTGTTGTTAAAGTGGCCTTTTAAGTATATAAATTAGTGATTCTGAAGAAAATTATCATTTCAGAATTACGTTAAAAGGTTAAACCTACCAGTTTTTAAAAATTTGGTAGAATCTCGTGGAAAGTGTAATCCGAAATTTGCCAATTATCGACCTGCTTTTATGAAATGTCAAAATACGAACAAAGCATCCAAGCAAAAAAGACTTTCAGCATCTCCTGAAAGTATTCTTATTGTAAGTAATGGCTGGAAAGAAATGAGTAGTACGAAAATTGCCATTTTTGAACCTGTTCTTAGAAGGCTGCCCCCTATTACTTCAGAAGAAAACCAATATTTACCCGAATAGTAATTTCCATTTCACCAGGAGCTATGGACTCTTGGCTACTTTTACTGCTTTCGTCCATCATCGCCATTCTATACATTGGCTGCGGATTATTTACTGTTCCTTCACTTATAGAAACTGCCTTTCCTATTTCTTGTCCTAAAGGGGACACAAGTTCTTCAGCTTTCCTTTTTGCATCCATAACAGCCTTTTTCCGGGCTTCGGTTTCATACTTTTCAGCTTCCGAAGATTTAAAATCCACACCGTCAATTCTATTAAGTCCTTCTTCTAATAATCCGGACATAATCATTTCATAATCTTCAATATCTTCCAGCGTAATAGATATCGCCTGGTTGGCTGAAAAGGAATACGTCTTCTCATTGTAATTATAAGATTTATTCAGCGTAACATATTCTGTATTAATATTTTTCTCTTGAATTTGATTCTCCTTCAGGAATTTTATCACAGAATTTACTGCTTCATCATTTTGCTTCTTTACAGCAGCCGCACTTTCACCCTCGTGCTCAATTCGGGCTCTAATTATAACTTTATCTGGCACAACATTTACCGTACCTTCGCCGGTAACATTTACGAGATGAGTTTCCCTTTCCTGAGCCTGAGATCCTGTAGCACAAAGAATCACCACCAGGAATAAAATTTTCTTTATCATTTTTTCAATATTTAGAATTGTTAAACTTAGTTGTACATCAAATTTTTCCCATTTTTTGTAGAACAAACAAAATTACCAGAGGAATTGCCAGCAGGATCACCATGAGCAAATGGCTTTCAAAAACCTGCGGAGCCAACACCAGGGTAAGAAGATAACCTCCGGCAGCACCACCAAAATGAGCATCATGTCCTATATTCCCAATTTGTTTTTTCATGCCCCAGATCGTGTAAAGCAAATAGCCAATCCCAAAGATATAGGCAGGAATAGGTATTACAAAAAACAGCCCAAGCATCATATCTGGACGTAGGAGAATAGCAGAATATAAGATTCCCATAACGGCACCACTGGCTCCAACGGCCCTGTAATGAAGTTCATTTTGATGAAAAAAATAAGAAAGCAGATTTCCCAAAATTAAACTCGCCAGGTAAATAATCACAAAACCTGTAGTTCCCAACCCGTAAATGACCACATTTGCGAAAAAGTAGAGCGTAAGCATATTTACAAAAAGATGTGTGGTGTTTACATGCAAAAAACCCGATGTCAATATTTGATAATTGGCACCTCTCTTAATATCTCCAACATTAAATTTGTACTTTTCAAAAAAGGCATTATCATTAAACCCCTTAAAAGAAATAATTACGTTTGCTGCGATCACTATTATGGTCACCAGACTCAAATCTCCCATATCTGCTTAAATTTAGTGTCAAATATACCATATATTTGCTGAAACTTTTTTTATGCATGCCCTGGTTTTTTGGTTGATTTACCCCCTGCTATGGACTATTTCGATTCTGCCTTTCAGACTGTTTTACGCGGTATCTGATGTCGTTTACTTCCTTGTTTACCACATAATTGGTTACCGGAAAAAAGTAGTTGCAGAGAACCTAAAACTGGTTTTTCCGGAAAAGACTGAAGAAGAACGATTCAGAATAAGAAAAAAGTTCTATTCGCACATGTGCGACATGTTCCTGGAAATGATCAAAACTCTCACAATTTCTGAAAAGGAACTTAAGAAGCGCTTTATATTTAAAAATCCAGAAGAGGTTCTTCGTCTACAGGACCAGGATAAAAGCATTATGATGATGTGCGGGCACTACGCGAGTTATGAGTGGATGATTGCTTTACAGCTGTATGGACTTAGGATAACGGCATATGGTATCTACAAAAAGATTAAGAACCCTCATTTCGATAAATTAGTTAGGGATATTCGCGGGAGGTTTAAGGGGGAACTTATTTCAACTTCTAAGGCCACAATGACTATTACGAAGCATGAAAGTAGGAATGAACGAGCAATTTACGCCATGGTTGCAGACCAATCTCCGAAATTAGCCAAATCGAAATATTGGGCTGATTTTCTGGGAACAAAGGCTCCTGTTTTTATTGGTTCTGAAAAACTGGCAAGGGAATTTAATATGGCTGTAATATACCTGAATGTGGAAAAGGTTTCCAGAGGTCACTACGTCGCCAGCCTTATTAATATTACCGATTCTGCAGCGCAAGAGCCCGATCATAAAATTGTGCGCACTTATCTTGATCTACTGCAAAACCAGATAAGACAAAAGCCGGAATTTTACCTTTGGACGCATAAGAGATGGAAGCACAGTGGCCATCCAATCCCTGAAGGTGCACAAATAATCGACTAATCAGGCAATAATATCCTGAATTTCTTTAATCATCTTTTTGGCAAGATCATCTGCCTCTTCCTGGCTCTTTGCTTCTGTATAGATTCTTATTATTGGCTCTGTGTTAGATTTTCTCAGATGCACCCAATTATCGGGAAAGTCAATTTTCACACCATCAATCGTTGAGATTTCTTCGTCGCGATGCCGCTTTTCTACCGATTTTAATATTCCGTCTACATCAAGATCTGGTGTAAGTTCAATTTTATTTTTACTCATAAAATAAGAAGGATATTCTTTTCTAAGAGCAGAAACATTTATTTGCTTTTCTGCCAGGTGTGTTAAAAACAAGGCAACTCCAACAAGACTATCCCTTCCATAATGTGCTTCAGGATAAATAATTCCGCCGTTTCCTTCCCCACCAATAACTGCCTGGGTGTCTTTCATTAATTGAACAACATTTACTTCTCCCACAGCACTTGCATTATACTTCCCGCCGTGTTTGTTAGTCACATCCTTCAAAGCTCTTGACGAAGATAAATTACTTACCGTGTTACCCTTTGTTTTACCCAAAACATAATCTGCACAGGCCACTAAGGTATATTCTTCGCCAAACATCTCTCCTTTTTCATCAATAAAAGCTAACCGATCCACATCGGGGTCTACTACAATACCACAATCGGCTTTTTCTTGTTTTACAAGTGCACAAATGTCTCCCAGATGCTCCTTTAACGGCTCGGGATTGTGAGGAAAATGTCCGTTTGGTTCACAGTATAGTTCTATTACTTCCACTCCTAATTCTTTTAGGAGTTTTGGAATGGCGATTCCCCCGGTAGAATTTACGCCGTCCACCACGACTTTAAATCCTGCACTCTTTATCTTACCTGCGTCTACAAGTTTTAATTTCAGGACTTCTTCTATATGAGTGTCTATGTAATTTTCTTTTCTGGAAATAGAACCTAAATCATCTACTTCAGCAAAATCAAAGGATTCATTTTCGGCAAGATCAAGAATTTTAGCCCCCTCTTTACCATCAAGAAATTCTCCTTTTTTGTTAAGCAGTTTGAGTGCATTCCATTGTTTTGGGTTATGGCTAGCGGTAAGAATAATTCCACCATCGGCTTCTTCCATGGGGACAGCAACTTCTACGGTTGGTGTAGTAGAGAGGCCAACATCAATAACGTCTATACCTAATCCTGTAAGCGTATTCATTGTTAATTCCTGAATCATCTTTCCGGAAATTCTGGCATCTCTTCCAATGACTACTTTTAATTTATCTTTTTGACTTTCCTTCTTAAGCCATGTACCATAAGCTGCAGCAAATTTGACAGTATCTATAGGAGTAAGATTTTCAGAAGTTTTTCCTCCTATGGTTCCTCTTATTCCGGAAATTGATTTGATTAAGCTCATGATTTATTTTTAAATTTTGGATATTACAGAGGCCAAATATACAAGGCTGAACCCCGAGCCCCCAAATCTTAACAAAATTTAAACAGTACCACCTAAAATTTGTACCTTCAAAAAATGAATTATTTGGCACATATTTATCTCTCGGGAGACGATAACAATTTGAAGATTGGGAATTTTATAGCAGACTCGGTTAAAGGTAAAAAATTCTTGGATTTTCCTGAACCTATACAAAAAGGTATTATTCTGCACCGCGCCATAGATCACTATACCGATACTCACCCCGTAGTTAAAAGAAGTGTACATAGACTGTTTAGCAAGTACAGCCACTACAGCCGTGTAATCGTAGACATTTTATACGACCATTTTCTCGCTGTTAACTGGAATCTTTATTCGCGGGAACCACTGGAAGAATACACCCAAAATTTCTATAATCTTCTTCGGGAAAGTGCGGCAGTTCTTCCAAAAAACGTTCAGAACTTTATGCCGTATATGTTTCGGGACAACTGGCTTTTAAGCTACGCCCGAATTGATGGAATGGAACGTATTCTTCGTCAAATGGACTATCGCACGAAGAATAAATCAAAAATGAGCCTTGCAGTGGAAGAATTGGAAATATTCTATAGCGAATTTCATGAGGAATTCACTAAATTCTTTGCCGATCTAATCACGTTTAGCAGGGAAAAAATCAAGGAGCTAAACCACGTCCAATAAATCATAAATTTTTGTTAATTTTATGCATAAATAAAGTGAATTTCAAGTAAAACGGCAAAATGGGGAATTTCTTCACAACAGGTGAGGATTTTGTACCCCCTAAAATACAAAAAGCCCCGCAAAATGCGAGGCTTCTTCTAAATTCACGGTTCCTTTCTGTTAAACCCAATACCAATTATCTCTTACCAATTTCACTTTTCTCCAGCCAAACATGGAGCCGTAGTACCAGGAATCATTGTACCTAAGCACTGTCAAACCGCTTAAAGTATAGTGTTCCCCGTTAATGTAATTCTCTTCTACAGGCTCTTCTGGTGTCCCTACAGAAGTTGAAGGATACATGCTTTCTATTCCTTTTACATCTCCAGATGACAACTTGTTTCTCTGTACAGAATATGAGCTACCGTTGTTCCTCACAATAGTAGGTTGACCATTTTTAGAAAACGAGTACGAGCTATACATCATGATTGAATTAAAATCGAGATTAGTTGTAAACTCCTCGCCATCGTAGCCCATTTCTTCGTAAGTTTCGAAGTTATGTTCTCGTCCGTTCTCTATGTTCTCATACAGAATATTGACGTGCTTGTCACGATCCACCCTGCTCTGTTCGTGCCATAGGCCAACAGCGTGGCCTATCTCATGAATAGTGTTTCCAGTGCTACAACCTCTAGCTAGTGTTATTTCCTGTCTTCCTCCTATCTTCCCAATGTATGAAGCACATCCTGCTCCAGAGGTAAAATAGATATAATCTGACTCTCCTGAACGTTCTACAAACTGGAGTGGGGTATTCTTTTCCCAATGTTCAATAGCGTCATATACACGCTCCTGGTTAGATAAATTAGAATCTAACTGATAATACACCGTGTTTTCAGGCCATAAACCAGAGGTTCTGCCTGTACTTTTTTGAGGAGTATCCCCTTCCTGGTAAACAACTTTTTTAGGCTGTAAATTAACCATGTTCTTAGGGAAAATAATATCACCCTGATATACATAAGCATTTTTAATTTCTTCCACAGGAAGTTTTTGACCTGCAAAATAAACTTGCGAGGTGGGACCCGACTGGTCCGGATAAGCTACTTCTGTTAAATTTTGGTTAAATAGATTTTTCTGGGACTCTTCTGCACTTTCTTGATTTTCTGCAATTGGATCTTCACTGCACGCGAGAATTCCCAACACGGGCAGCACAAATAAAAATTTAAATTTTCTCATAAGGAGGATTAATGTTTGGGGGATTTTTCATCCCTGTTGATAAATTTACAATACAGGATTGGCAAAGTCCATACCATAAAAATCAGTTAAAAAGACAGCCAATGCTTTAACAGCTAGTTTCCTACAAGTTCAATATAACTTTTTTAATCTACTAAAAAGAATAGCTTGTATTCCTCGTAATGAAACCTATCATTTATATAAAATATTGCATTTGAATAAGTTAAACTATCTATTGATATTTATCGTATTTTTTACCAGTACCTGAGGCAGACGAACATAAACATAAATGTCTTAAGGTGAAATTTTATGTAAAATTTAACAAAAAAAAGACCATTCAGAAAAATCTGAATGGTCACTTCTAATACTACCTCAAAACCTAGGTATTGATGTAGTAAAAATAATCTTCTGATTAATTAGTCACCCCCCGGTCAAATAATTATTGAGAAGATTACATGTTTATGTTTAGAGAATACTACAAAGGTTCGCCCTAATGTCAACTTCTAAGTCTCCATAACTAAAGTCACCGTCTATAGTTAACTGGTAAAGAGAAGTGTCTAAATCAGTATCAAAACATTCGACTACTTCATCATTTACCATGATTTCAATGTTGTCCATACCAAAACCTTCTTGCACAAAGAATGTTATTCCAACGACCAAATCTCCATCTTCTTCTACCGTGAACCTTAAAGAACCAACAGCAGTACTATTGTATATCCAGTCTATAGGAAAATTACTAGAAATTTCACCTTGAAAACCAGTGGTAATACAACCTGCATTAGCTGCAGGAAGGCAGGGTTCTGGCTGTTCTGTTTCCTCTTCTCCACAATCAGGATCAGAATCATCAACACAACCTTCGCTTTCATCTTCATTCACAATTTGATCATCATCACAATCAAATGTGCCGTAGCCTATTGCATCCTCATCACATTCATTTAAGACCCCATCGTCATCACAATCTGCAGTAGGGTTTGTACTATCGCAGTCTTCTTCACCGCCGTTTCCGCCGTCTGTTTCACCGTCATCTTGTCCGCATCCCAAAAATACGTGCCAGTAATCCACATCAGAATCTACTGTATCATCATCATCATCGGTGTTAAGAAGATCTTCTATATCGTTCCAGTTAAGATATCCGGATTTCATTACAGATCCATCTTCTATATCTGAATAATTACCTTCCCAATCCAGGAGAGTAACTTCATAATACAGATATCCTTCTTCCTCATCCTCACCCATCATTGGTGCGGGAATAGTCATGCACAAAGGTTCTGCATAATAATCTCCGTAATTATTGACGCCAGTCACAGGCATGGAATCTTCAACTAGTTGTTCATCATCTCCACCTTCGATAACATACCAAAGATCTAGACTATAATTTGCCGTATAATGCCTTCCGTTTTCTGTACAATAGTTTGTAAAGAAACATAGCTCATACAATTCACGTGGAATAATATCAAAAAACAGATAACCATATTGGTTAACGTTACGATCGTCAAAGCAAAGCACCTCTACATCTACATATTTTTTTACTCCCGCTCCAAGATCGATGGTCATCGGCAGGGCATCAGCTACATAGCCGTTATACACTCCACTATCACCCTCATCTATTGGTGCTATCCAAATCATATTACCTGCTTCATCATACACTATGAATTCCTCAAGCTGGTAAGTTCCTGGAGTCAATTCCAGATCTGCCGAATA
>NZ_JAVRHP010000239.1:0-1412 GCF_031846505.1 Autumnicola edwardsiae | reverse complement strand
TTTTCGAGAATACTCGCAGAAGTCGAATTGTTCGGAAGTTGATTTATGGATTGCAGAATAATCCCAATCGCACCATTCTGTTTACGAATGGCTTGATAGTAGAATTCCACGCTTTCCAACACGTTTTCAAACTTCAGTTGCTTGGCGAACTCGTCAAAGAGGATGATTCCCTTTTCAGCACGGTTCTTCCAGATGGTTCTTTGAATAGCTGATTTGATGAGCTTGAGCATTACGGACAGGATTTCCTTGTTATCTTTTACTTCATCCAGTTCAAAAACAATCAATTGCTTATCTTCAATTTTATAGGTCTGGTCTTCGCTTACTTCAAACAGGAAACTATATAGACCATCGCCGACATATTCGGACATTACGTGCAAGAAACTCGTGACATTGAAATAGTCGGGATGGATTTTTAAGGTGCTCAGAAGGTCGTTCTGATTCCTTTCTATAAAGCTGTAAAAACCATCCAACGAGTGATTTTCTGAAGTGCTATCGTAATAATGGCGCAGTATCTTTTTGACCGATACTGATTGTGCTTTGGTCACTTTTAAATCTGAAGCGAAAAGTTCAAACAAAAAAACGGATAGATCTTCCAGCCGCTCAGGTGTCAGGTCATTCGCATCACTTATGTAAAAGGGATTGATACCTAAGTTTTTGCCGCTTTCGTAGCGAAGCACCGTGTATTTTTCAGGATAGAGTTTGGCGAACTTGGTGTATGAACCACCCAAGTCTATAATGACGAGACGAACACCACTTTCAAAATACTGACGCAAGATGTTATTGGCCAAAAAGGATTTACCTTCACCCGTTGGCGCAAAAATGGCAAAGTTCCTTGCCTTGATACGTTTCTTTTTTTCATCCCAAACATCCTTCAGTACAGGAATGTTATGCTCTCGGTCATTAAAGATGATTCCGGTGTTATCGCTTTTGTAATTGGTATTATTGATAAACAGGCAAAGTGCGTGTTTCAAATCGGTTACGTATAAATCGTTGTTTGAGAAATTGGAAGAGAAACAGCAGTAACTGTTTAGAATATAATTTTTGCGTTCTTCGCCTCTTGGATAGTATGGGATGATGTCCAATTCCTTAAATTCAGTCTTTATTTTTGAAGTAATTTTATCAAGTTCTTTGGCTTCCTTTGCCCAATAAACAATGTTCAGATGACCACGGATAATTCTGGCATTGTCATCGGCATTGATTTGGTCAAGGATGTGCTGGATTTTACCAAGAACCACTTTATTCTGTGAACCGAAGTTGGAACTTTTGTTGAGTTCCTCAATCTTTTTATCCAGTAGCTTGCGCCACTTCTGTTTGTCATCGAGATATAGGATTTGGTTGACAATGTGGTTTTCGTTAAGCGTAAGCCCTAGACCATCAATAAACCCTTGGTGAAACACAAAATCGTCAGAAGT
>NZ_JAVRHP010000238.1:0-1435 GCF_031846505.1 Autumnicola edwardsiae | reverse complement strand
ACCGCGGCCTATACCGGCATTTTTACCGCAGTTGCAGCATCAATATGTTGTATAACCCCTGTCTTGGCATTAATTGCTGGAACAAGCGGAATTGCATCTACATTCTCTTGGGTCGAGCCATTTAGACCCTATCTTATCGGCTTGACCATTATTGTTTTGGTCTTTGCCTGGTACCAGAAACTACGACCGAAAACACAGGAAGAAATAGATTGCGCCTGTGAAGATGATGCGAAACCATCGTTTTGGCAATCCAAACGGTTCTTATTGATAGTAACACTATTCGCCGCATTGATGCTGGCCTTCCCGTACTATTCCAATCTATTTTATGCACAGCCCGCCAAGGATATCGTCTATGTCTCTCAATCCAATATCAAAAAACAGACTTTTGAAGTCGCTGGAATGACCTGTGCAGGTTGTGAGGCACACGTAGAAAGCGAAGTCAATAAATTGGACGGAATTATTTCTATCAAAGCCAGCTACGAAAATGCTAATACCATAGTGGAATTTGACAAGACCAAAACCGATTTGCCCACAATCCGAAAAGCTATAGAAAGCACGGGGTACAAAATAATAGAATAATGAAGATTCAATTAAAATCTACGATTACCTGTCCAGAATGCGGCCACAAAAAGGCTGAAGAAATGCCAACCACCGCCTGTCAATTCTTTTATGAATGTGAGAATTGCAAAACGGTTCTGAAACCAAAAGAAGGGGATTGTTGTGTATTCTGTTCTTATGGTACTGTGGCTTGTCCGCCGATTCAAGAAAATAAAAATTGTTGTTAAAAAGCCATACCTTAAATTCACTTCCGTTTATCCCCAGCTTTAGTATCAAAAGCAATCAAATTAAAAAGTTCTCGCATTCGGCTACGCACACGATTACCATAGCGTTCTTCCAGTTCTTCAGCATTGAGATTGGTTGTGGCGTGTGTTTTAATTTTATGTTTGGTTTGCAAATACAGCTCGTATCGAGATAAAAGCACTTCGCCCATCACATTAAGATCCTTTCCATAGAACCTTCCAGACGGTTCAACACCCAAATCATCAAAACAGTAAAATTTGGTGTTACCATATTCTTCAACCGTTTTAAAACCTAAGTGATTAAAACTGAAGGTTACATTCCGGCAAGGAATCATTTCGTAAGGACGTTGTAACGGAACCAAATGGCGTAATAATTTCATCAAACTGGTTTTACCACACCCAACGGGTCCAGATAGAAGAATGCCCTTGTCAATATCAATTCCATAGGTTTTGCAATTGTCTTTGTCTTTGATGAAGTAGGAACAGAGCTTCAGTAGAATATCCTTGTCCTCATCATAAATCCTGAACTTTTCGCCAAATAATAGTTTGCCCTTGGCATTCAAGTAAATCAAGATTTTTGGAAAATCGTAGAGTACACTTTTGCCATCAAATTTTCCGAGCGAATATTCCACGCC
>NZ_JAVRHP010000237.1:0-1441 GCF_031846505.1 Autumnicola edwardsiae | reverse complement strand
AAAATTAATATTAAATAATTTTTCGGTTTCTGCTTCACCAATTACAACATCTGAATTGAATATTTCCTCAACTGTTTCTTGAATTGCTGCTTTTGCTTCGACATATTCATTGGTGAGTTTAATTTCTTTTTTATTTAGTATGAATTTTAAAATTCTTTTTTGATAATCCTTCTCATATTCCTTATCATTTATCAATTTTTCAACTTCATCAAATGGAACATTTTGGAATTTTTCATTCTTGATCTGTTTTAAGGAAGCTGATACTAAATATTGCTTTAAGTCAGTATCTATTTCGTTCTCATCATAAGTTTGCGATTTAAACTCCATTTTGAGTTCGGAAATGATTTTTCTTTCTCTTAGTTTTTTTAGAACTCTTTCTAATTTAATATTTGCAACTTTTATATTGAAAACCTTATCTAGAACTAACTTGCATATAGAGGCAAGCTCTTTATTGTCTTTAGTTGGATCTTCATAAAGTAAAATTTTCCATTGATACTGATATTGGTTTGCATCAATCCCAAATATTGTTGGGTACAACAGCATAAAATTCGTTTCGCTTCCAACTTTATCTTTCTTAGTTAGGTTTATTTTTTCTTTTGTTTCTACATAACCGTCAAGTAAGTTTGTATTGTATGCAGTTATTTTAAAAAGCCGGGCTGGAATTTTTCCAATCTCGCAATTATGTTGTTCAATGTCTTGAACCTCAATTTCTTTTATTTTATTTCTTCTTTTTCTTGAAAGCTTAGGTTTTAATCGAGTATGTTCCTCTACTTTCCTATCTAAGTAGTTTATCATATCCTCGTAAGAATGTCCTTCAAAAAGTCCCTTTGTGTTTTCGAATAATTCGGAAGAATAAACGGGAACTTTTATTTTATAAGTTTTTTCTTTTTTACCCATATTTTGATCAATATTATCGCCAACAAATTAATAAATCCACCTGTCCATTAATAGCTTTATTAGCTCCTCAACAAATCTACTAAAATTCAGGATCATCTTGAGAGGATAGAGATTTCTGCCTTCTTTTAAGAAAAAAGCTTTTAAATCAGCAAACTTCTTCGTGGGTGCCTGAAACCTATCATCCAATTTTAAACGTTTGCAAACGGATGTAAACGTAAGCAAATAATTGATAACCAATTAACACTAACCTCCTGTGGTACGTTTGTCCTGTTGAAATGAACTAATGATTTTCAGCTGCAATAAATTCTATAGTTATGAGCACTTTAAGAAACAAAGTACAGTTAATTGGTCACGTAGGTAACGATCCTGAAATCGTAAATCTTGAATCGGGAAAAAAGCTGGCGAAATTTTCTATCGCCACAAATGAGAGTTATAAAAATTCCAAAGGAGAAAAAATAACAGATACGCAATGGCACAATATCGTTGCCTGGGGCAAAACCGCTGAATTAATCGAGAGTTATGTTCCCAAAGGTAAAGAGGTGGG
>NZ_JAVRHP010000236.1:0-1449 GCF_031846505.1 Autumnicola edwardsiae | reverse complement strand
CAAGGCATCTTCTTAGTAAACAAAAAATCATTTTAACAACCCTTCCATTCCTCGCAAGGAAAACCCCACAGGCTTTAAAAACCTCGTATGTTTGGTCTCCCATTAATTAAGGCTAAATTACATTTTTTAATCAAAGGGCCGGAGAGGAGTATGATAAAAACCTAGACAACTTTTGTATGTCCACCCACAGATAATCATCCTTTCCGGTAACTCCCTTTGAAGTCTCTACAGTATCTAAAGACCATTCCAATGGATTGGATCTCGCATTAATTACGAGGATAGACAGCAGGGAATTCCTTTTTAAACATTAGGTTTATGAATGACTTTTTACAATCTGTAGGAATAGACATTGCTAAAGATAAATTTGATGTCTGTTTCAAGGAAAGAAAAAATGGAAGAAGTGTTGTTAAAGGCACAAAAACTTTTAAAAATGATTCCAAAGGTTTTTTAGATTTTCATCTTTGGTATTTGAAACGAAGAAAAGAGAACTCTCAACTAGTCTTTGTCATGGAAGCTACCGGGATTTATTATGAAGAACTTGCTTACTTTCTTCATTCTAAAAATGAAGTTATTTACGTGGAACTTCCACAGAAGGTAAAATACTTCGCTAAAAGTCTCAATATTAAAACCAAAACAGATAAAGTAGATGCAAAACTTATTGCTGATATAGGTTTAGAACGATCTTCTTCTCTCAAATCCTGGAACCCACCTAGTGAACAGTTTAAAGCTATTCGTGATCTCTGTAGAGAAATCTCTCAACTGAAGAAGAACAAATCTGCAGCTTCCTCACGTCTTCATGCATGGAATACAGCTCATAATACAATACCAGAAGTTATTAAAGCTGCTGAAGAACACTTGGACATTCTTGGTCAACTAATAAAGAAAATGGAGGGGCTGTTATTGGAAAGGGTCAAACAAGACGAAAAGCTTTATGAGAAGATTGAAAGAATCGCCCAGGTTAAAGGATTGGGGGTCCTAAGTGTAACCAAAGTAATTGCAGAGACTAATGGTTTTCTTTTATTCAACAGCATTAGACAATTAGTAAGCTATGCCGGGCTGGATGTGATCCAGGAAGAATCTGGCCAGTACAAAGGAAAGTCCCGCTTATCTAAAAAAGGTAATGCACATTTACGGGCGGCTCTTTATATGCCAGCCGTTACCGCAGTCACCCACAATGAAAACCTAAAAGAGTTCTATACCCGGTTAAATAAAAAGTTCAATTACAAAAAGCAAAGTTTGGTAGCAGTAATGAGAAAATTGCTAATATTGATCTATACTTTATGGAAAAGTGGAAAGGATTATAATCCACACCATCAATGGCAAGAAAAAAGACGGGAGGTTTCCCTCCCGCCACTAGATAGTTACTAAAAAGTGACTTCTTTAGAATTCAAATTTAAGAAAAATAAATTAGGATTTAAACACAGTATCTGTGGGCTGTTCCACCAGTAC
>NZ_JAVRHP010000235.1:0-1456 GCF_031846505.1 Autumnicola edwardsiae | reverse complement strand
TGTTGGACAGGATCCACAAATCACGAACCTCGAAAGCGGTAAAAAAGTTGCCCGTTTTTCACTCGCCACTAATGAGTTTTATAAAAATGAAAAAGGCGAAAAAATACAGAATACCGAATGGCACACTATCGTGGCCTGGGGAAAAACTGCAGAAATTATTGAAAAATATGCCGGAAAGGGTAAAGAGATTGGAGTAGCTGGAAAACTTAAATCCCGTAGCTATGAGGATAAAGATGGAGTAAAACGGTATGTAACCGAAGTAGAAGCCAACGAAATTCTTTTACTAGGTGTAAAAAATGGCGATAGCCAGTAATAATAAAATAAGAGGGCGGGTACTTGTTCACGGTAACGCCCTCTTTTAATTATCAACCCTTTAAAAAGTCAATAATGAAAACTAAAGTTAATGAAATCTCAATAAAATATCAGGGAAATTTTAAAATCTCTCAGGCTCCTAAAATTACTTCTTCGTTAAGTGCATCCGAACTATTATTTAGTGAGTGGAATAAAGATCAGATAGGACTGCAAGAATGCTTTAAAGTTATGCTTCTTAATAATGCCAATAAGGTTAAAGGAATCTATGAAGTTTCTACGGGTGGAATTACCGGCACATTAGTAGATTTGAGAATTCTTTTTGCGGTAGTTCTAAAGAGTTTGACTACCTCTGTTATTTTAGCACATAATCATCCCAGCGGAACTTTAAGACCGAGTGAAGCAGATAAAAGGCTTACAGAAAAAATAAAAAATGCTGCTGTGTTATTTGATATCAAAGTCCTTGATCATTTAATTATTACTCCAGACGGCAATTACTTCTCTTTTGCAGATGAGGGACTGTTATAATAGAACTTCCTTATAAATTCTAAAAAGATCTGATTTTTCAGGTCTTTTTTATGGAATCTATTTTTCACTAAAATTCCAAAAAATTGTATCTTTAAAAAGCTGAACTTCAGCAAATATAATTTTTATAGCTATCCAATTTTTGACTTTCGCTGATAGCTGTATCCATCGATAATTTACAATTTGGAATTATTCGAATTCCGAAAAAAGCAATTTGTGTATAAGCAAATTGTATGAAATTTTGTCCGCTGTGCGGACGAAAATGGAATAGCAAGAGGGTAACACGCTGCGCGATGTTACGGATTCCTTTTACGTTTTAATCTTCTGATTATTAGTTGTTTAAAATCAGTCGATATTTTAAAGTTTCTACAATTTGCGTCAAACAGCTTGAAATAGCCAGTAAACAGGGATGGATTTACGTCAAATCTTTAAAAAAGCGAAAGAAAATGGATTCATTCATTACAATTAGGTTTAAACGGAAAACTGCCAAACGTTTTCAAGAATTTTCGAAAACCCACTTCAAGTCACATACTGAAGCAATGTCAACTATTCTCGATTTTTTCTTCTATAACGAAATATCGCCAAAGGAAAAATTAGGTCCAACGGGACGAACAATTGAAGC
>NZ_JAVRHP010000234.1:0-1475 GCF_031846505.1 Autumnicola edwardsiae | reverse complement strand
ATTATCCAGTTTGAAATTTCCTTGGGTCGTAGCAAAATTGACTTGATATTTTCTATCGCCATTCTGTACGTTTTCAGTTTTGTGTAGAAAGACATAGAACCCTATATTAATTAGCATTAGAGGACACGCTAGATACAGCAATATTGATACTAATTCATTCCCTTTAGAAATAAAGAAAATGAAAAATAAAAGTATTGCGATATTCAAAAGAAACGCATACTTGCTAACCCGAAACATCGCATAGAAAACCATACTGGATAAACCAATAATTGAAAGTACCGATATAAGATTGTCTAACTCCATATCAATTAGATCCCTATTGAACTTGATTTAATGGCCACTTCTACGCCACGTCTTAAATGCTTGAAAACCCGAAGTGCAATTTGTGCTTGACTAACTGGAATACTTGGCACTATGGGCAATCCCGTTTTTGTGATCATTTTGAAAGCCAATGCTTTTTCATTGGCTGGCAACTTCATCAAGGCGGCGAAGTATAGATTAGGATTCTTTACAAAGTCCTTTCGGGCTTTATAGGTTTCTGCAAAGTTGCGTTTATAGTCAAAAGACTTGTCAAACGTTTTTTCCGCTTTCGCGAAAAAGGTATCTCTATCAAAACCGCGCTTTACCTTTTTACCGTGCATTTCAACTTCCGAAGCTTTGTGTTTGCTTCCGGGAGAAAGACTAACCGAATTTGAAGCATCCTTTCGGCTAACGATGATATGGATGTGACTTTGGTTTCCATCTTTTCGCATTCCCTGGACAATCCGTTTTCCATTTTGCTGATGCGGTGCTTGGCCTTCCAGATTGGCAATTTCTTTTTTCATCTTTTTAATATTCCCCTCAGCTCTTCCTTCTTGAACATTTCGGATTTCAGTTTTTAGCTGAAGAATTTTTGAAGCGTAAGGTTGATTCTCTTTAATCTGAAAATCTGTTCCTTTAAAGGTTCGTTGATGTTCAATTTTAGCGAAATATTTTATGTCATCTATGGTTATGGGTCGTCCGTGAATTTCTCGATTGAAGCTGGCAACATAATCCTTCATAAGCTCACGCGTGTAGGTTTTTAAATCTTGGCTATTGTTCTGAAGTTTTCGCAATTCGTACTTTGACGGACTGACCGTAATCGAATAAAACTTGGGTTCTTTCTTTTTCAATTTTGCGGTGTTTCCATCGATTTCTTTTACCACTTCTTCAGCGGAAATTTCATCGCCATATTGATTGAAAAAGTGTTCCATATCTTGCTGTTCTAGACCCTCGTTTTCTTTCTCTAAATAGCCCACAAAATCAGCGGAACTTTGTGAATAATTAGTACCCAACTTTTGAGGTGTTATTGTGATGTACATAGTTCAAAAAATTAAAGTTGGTTACTTGGGTTTTGCTTTTCGCGAAAGCGTACTTCCTTTTTTTCTTCGGCATATTTCTTTTCTACAATCAGCGGTTTTTTTGTAGGTTCTTCTGTTTCAAAAAGGGATTGAATC
>NZ_JAVRHP010000233.1:0-1488 GCF_031846505.1 Autumnicola edwardsiae | reverse complement strand
TCAAAAATGGTAGTCGTCGTAAAACCATACGAACCATCATTTTCAGATATTCTTGAATCGATGCTCAGTACTTTTTGAACCAAGGAATACTGAAGCAATCGGTTATAGACACCATCGGCTTTTTTCTGGCGGTAGAGATTGTCCACGGAACTATTGCCCAACCACAACGCCTTTTCCAAGTTCCGTTCGTAATTGCTGGCATCGATGTTATAGAAGTAGTTATGGAACAGATCCAAATGTGCTAAAGCTTCAACCCTAAAATTTTCCTTTTGGGTCACGAGCTTCAGCGGAATGATACTGCCATCGGTATTGATGGCAAAGGCGCTATTGAGCGCTTTTTGATTGGTGTTGAATACCATCCAAACTGAAAATGTACTGGACAGCAACGCACACACAACAACCGCCAAAACGATAAATCGATTCAGCTTTAAGACGTTGTAAATATTCTTGTATGGTGTTTTCATATTTTTGTTTTTAATCTGCCTTAGGCAGTAAATAGTCTGAGAGTGAATGACGTGGCACGTTTATACAGTTTGAATTTCAAGAAAACGATAAATCCAACCGAACCTAACTGAACAACAGGCGCAAAAAAGCCTTGACCTGTATCGGTTCCAAAAAGGTTGACCCAAAAATTGGTGTTGATTTCCGTATAAATGGCATTGATAAATACATTGACCAAAAAGAACGCTGGAACGAGCATATACACGGCTGCATATAATTTGAAGAACGTATAAGCTAACGAACGGAACTTTTCAAAGACTGCAAGGCTAATGACCAAGGGAAAAAAAGTTTGCATTATTCCGAGTAGAAAAAACCGTTCTGCCAAGAATAAGGGGTAGATGAACAAATCCAATATCCAGAGGAACAGGCTAATGATGAATGCAAATATTTTGAATCCGTAAAGCGGTGTGACCAAGGCTTCATACAATAGTGTCATAGCAGCTTGGGCAACCTCTATTATGCTAACGTCCTCTTCAATGGGAATATCTTGCATCTGTAAAGGCAATAAAGCAGGTGCTGTGCCACGATATTGTCCTTCAATAGCCACCAAGATTCCATCGAAAAAGCCTAACACCTGTGTCGAGAATATGACCAAAATGACAATGGCAAAATTCTTGGCAAGTTCGCCTGGACTCAATCCCCAAGTGTAACCATCCTTATCTGCAATGCCTTCATTGTATTTTTTGAGAATGTTGACCAGAAAGAACAGGACAGCGAGCGTTTTCATTCCCGCAATCGTATATTGCGAAAAGTCGCTGGCCTGTATGGTCTGGAAAACGGTATCTATATATTCCAGCCCAATTCCTAAGAGAATGGTCGCCGTCATTTTTAGTATTCGGTTTCTCGGTTATTGACTTTATCCTGCATTTTTCTGAAGGAAATAATATCACGATAGCGTTTTGTTTTTGTAGTGATGTTGGAAACCATTTGTTTGGATTCCTTCTCTTTTGCTTTAAGAATTTCAGCACGTTCGGCATCGCTCATTTT
>NZ_JAVRHP010000232.1:0-1511 GCF_031846505.1 Autumnicola edwardsiae | reverse complement strand
GATAATTTTTCTTGCCTTGCATACAGAAAATTAGCTCTTTTGGCTAACTTGTGCAACAGGCACATTATATAAAAACAATGCTAAAACCTGTCTCAATTCGAAACTCTGTGCTTGCTTGTTGCGCCTGATTTTCCTAACGGAAAATCACGCTCACCATCGCACAGTTTTTATACGAGACGTTGTGCAATAGTTAAAAAAAAAATAAATGATAAAATTTTTAACCTTAGCTCTACTTATTCTTTTCACTTCTTGTCAAAACAGAGCAGGAAAAGATTCTCAATTGGACTCAAAAAACGGACTTGCTATAGAGGACTCACTTTATTCTATTGTAAATTACAACCAGGAAATGTCGTACCCTTTTGAAAGCGGAGAACCGACAGATCTAAGATTAGAGGAAATTAGGAATGTTGAAGAAATTTTAGAAAGGGCTGTAAAAGAGAATAATGGACTTCAAAAAGAAGCTCTCAAGGAGCAAAACGCTGAGAATCCTGAGAATAAATGGACAGAAACAGGTTTCGAACTGGAGAAAAAAAATTATTATCGGCAGTATGTACCTATAATCAACGAAAAAGGTGAAAAAGTAGTTTGGGTGAATTTATCTTGTCGAAAATTACCTGAAAATTGGCAAACAGAATTATTGCCACCAGTAGCGGACGGCGGTAACTGTTATTTCAATGTAAAAATAAATCTGACTAGAAATACCTATTTAGATCTTCGAATAAACAGTTATGCCTGATAAAAACCATTGCACAACAGCATATAAAAACAATGCTTGAACCTGTCTCAAATCGAAACTTCTTGCTCGCTTGCTGCGCCTGATTTTCCTATCGGAAAATTACGCTCGCCCGCTCGCACAGTTTTTATATGAGACGTTGTGAGCCATTGTAGGGAAACGAAATACAGTCAGCAAATTCTGGTTTTCCGATGATAGAGATTTCTTAAGAAGGAAAAAGGCTAAAGAAAAAAAGAATTTTTTCCAATGACATCAAAAACAAATATCTAAATTATGAATACTAATTTTTTAAAAATTCAAATCCTTCTTTTTGTACTGGTTCTATATGGATGTACTGATCAAGGTGAATACAAGGGTAGGTATATCATTGAAAACGCTACTGAAAAAACAGTAAAGATTAAATTTTTCAAAAGACAACCGATAGGTGAACCAATTTTAGTTCTTACCAAAGAGATAGGTGGTGCAGGTATCATCTATGATGAAATCAGAAATTTCGACAACATTACTGACCGTGAGATCCCCGAGGACGTTTTCGGTGCAGATTCTCTAGCCGTTATCTTTGATGGTGAAAAAATTCAAGCACACTACGAAGGCTTACCATTTGGAAATTCCTTAGTCTTTTTTAGCGATTATATTCAAAATAGTGATACAAATCGATATATAATTACCGAACAAAACTTTGAAAACGCTGTGGATTGTAATAATAATTGTGACTAGTTTAAAATTACAGTAATTTATTTAAAAGGAGGCATTTTTCAGATCCTTTACAGCGGACCAA
>NZ_JAVRHP010000231.1:0-1524 GCF_031846505.1 Autumnicola edwardsiae | reverse complement strand
TTATAAACCGGTTTCAAAAAATTGTAAAAAAGCACGACAAAGAAATTATTGGCTGGGACGAAATCCAGACTGCAGACATTGAAGAAGGCGTTATAGCACAATTTTGGCACAGCGAAGAAAACGCCATTGCAGCTAAAAAGAAAAAGGCAAAGATCCTTATGTCCCCTTCTAAGCGCGCCTATATGGATATGCAGTACGATTCACTTTCTCCCCTGGGGCTTCACTGGGCCGCTTATATTGAAGTAGATTCTGCTTATAACTGGAACCCGGCAACTCTTGTCCCCGAAGTTACAAAAGAAGATATTGTGGGAATTGAAGCCCCGCTTTGGACAGAGACTACTAAAGACATAGAAGACGTGGAATATATGGTTTATCCCAGATTACTTGGTTACGCCGAAATTGGCTGGTCCCCCGATAGCCTTAGAAACTGGGAAGAATATAAAGTGCGTTTAGGAGAGCAATATAAAAGATTTAAGATTATGGACCTCAACTTCCATGAATCGCCCAGAGTGCCCTGGGAAAAATAACTATTCGTCCAGCGCCGTCACCTTGATGTAATCTACATAATATTTCTTCGGAAAGATAGAATCATCTACTTCGGGGCCACCAAAGTTGCCGCCCACAGCCATGTTTATCAGGAAATAGAACGGCTTTCTGAAAGGATAATGTTCTGCATCATATTTCTCTGGAATAAAATTGTAAACCGAAGTACCATCCACAAAAAATTCAATATTATCGGCAGTCCAGACCGTCTTAAAAATATGGTAACCGTCTTCTATGTTGTCGATATTTGTCTTTTTAGAGCTTGCATTTTCCCCGTGGTGGGCGGGATAGTGCAGCGTGGTATAAACCGTATTTGGCTCACGACCCACATACTCCATAATATCAATTTCTCCTGAAGCAGGCCAGCTCACTTCATTAATATCATGTCCCAACATCCAGAAAGCAGGCCAAATCCCCTGCCCTTCGGGTACATTTACCCTTACTTCTATTTCGCCATACTGAAATTCGACTTTATCTTTAGAAATAATTTTTCCGGAGTAGTATTTATCCCCTTCTTTAACAGCTTCTATCACCAAATTTCCATCCTCTACGCTTACATAATCCCGGTTATAAATCTGGCGTTCATTATTTCCCCACCCGCAAAGATCGGGGCATCCATCGCCTTCTTCATAGCTCCAATTGTCCATATTTAGCTCATCCCCATCAAAATTTTCTTCAAAAATCATTTCCTGAGCATTTATAAGAACCGGAATCATTAAAAACAGCAAACCTGTAATCTTGTTTCTAATCATGTTATTCATTTCTAATGGATTAATAATTTTAAAACAATGTCTCAGAGCAAAGTCCGAATTAAGACTCCACTCTCTGAAACAAAAAGGGGATTATTTGTTAAGGGTAAATGATGCTTTTTTAAGATCTCTCGAATTTCCACCGACGAAGACTTCAAAATCGCCTGATTCAGATTCCCACTTTTTGTTTGCATTATAGAACCTCAGCATTTCTTCATCAATACTAAATTCT
>NZ_JAVRHP010000230.1:0-1539 GCF_031846505.1 Autumnicola edwardsiae | reverse complement strand
TGGCGAAAGTGTACAGAGTAGCAAAACCAATGAGAAATTCACTTCTGACGATTTTGTATTTCATCAAGGGTTTATTGATGGCTTAGGGCTTACGCTTAACGAGAATCACATTGTCAATCAAATTATTTATTTGGATGACAAACAAAAATGGCGCAAGCTGCTCGATAAGAAGGTTGAGGAACTAAATAAAAGTTCAAACTTTGGTTCACAAAATAAAGTGGTGCTTGGTAAAATCCAACACATCCTTGACCAAATCAATGCTGATGATAATGCCCGAATTATTCGTGGTCATCTCAATATTGTCTATTGGGCAAAAGAAGCCAAAGAGCTCGACAAGATAACTTCAAAAATCAAGACTGAATTTAAGGAACTGGATATCATCCCGTATTACCCAAGAGGCGAAGAACGTAAAAACTATATTCTAAATAGTTACTGTTGTTTTTCGTCGAATTTTTCAAATAACGATTTATATGTAACTGACTTAAAACACGCGCTTTGTCTTTTTATCAATAACACTAATTACAAAAGTGATAACACCGGAATCATTTTCAATGACCGTGAGTATAACATTCCTGTTTTAAAGGATGTTTGGGACGAAAAGAAGAAAAGAATAAAGGCACGAAACTTTGCCATTTTTGCACCAACTGGTGAGGGCAAATCTTTTCTGGCAAATAACATTCTACGCCAATATTTTGAAAGTGGCGTTCGCCTGGTCATTATCGACTTGGGTGGCTCTTATACCAAGTTTGCAAAGCTCTATCCTGATAAATATACGGTGCTTCGCTACGAAAGTGGAAAGAACCTTGGTATCAATCCATTTTACATTAGCCACACTAATGACCTTACACCAGAACGTTTGGAAGATTTGTCCGTCTTCCTCTTTGAACTGTTTGCTTCAGACTTAAAGGTTACAAAGGCACAATCAGTATCGGTCAAAAAAATACTGCGTTATTATTACGATAGTACTTCAGAAAATCATTCACTGGATGGTTTTTACAGCTTTATAGAAAGAAATCAGGAAGATCTTCTGAGCACCCTAAAAATCCATCCCGATTATTTTAATGTGACGAGCTTCTTGCACGTAATGTCAGAATATGTCGGCGATGGTCTATATAGCTTCCTTTTTGAAGTGAGCGAAGACCAGACCTATAAAATTGAGGACAAGCGTTTGATTGTTTTTGAACTGGATGAAGTCAAGGACAATAAGGAAATACTGTCCGTAATGTTGAAACTGATTAAGTCAGCTATCCAAAGAACCATCTGGAAGAATAGAGCGGAAAAAGGCATTATCCTCTTTGATGAGTTTGCGAAACAATTAAAGTTTGAGAATGTACTGGAAAGTGTCGAATTCTACTACCAAGCAATACGAAAACAGAACGGAGCTATCGGTATCATTCTTCAATCCATTAATCAGCTTCCGAAAAATTCAACTTCAGCGAGTATTCTTGAAAACACGCAGGTCATTTATAGCCTGAACAATGAAAAAGGCTATGACGAATTGGTCAAACGGCTCAATCTATCCAGCCACGATTTGAACCA